>JBHHUM010000106.1:0-6055 GCA_046861645.1 Fidelibacterota bacterium
AAGGTGATATCTCCACGGATCAAATTGATGCACAAGTGGAGCATATGACCGGGGCTTACAGTGATCAGGGCATCGAGTTTATTCTGGGGTCGGTAGATTACACGGTTAATGACAACTGGTTTTATCTCAGTGGAGATTACGAAGAGGAGATGAAGAGCACCCTGGCGATTGATCCAGCCCACAACCTGAACGTCTATTCCGCCAATCTGCAGAATAATCTGCTGGGTTGGGCCCAGTTCCCTTGGTGGTATGATGAAAACAGTTACATGCACGGTTTTGTTATGCATTATGGCAGTTTTCCCGGTGGATATATTGAGAATTACGATGAAGGCGATGTGGCTGTACACGAAGGGGGACATTGCTTTGGGCTCTATCATACTTTCCAGGGTGGCTGTTCTGGAGGTGATGAAGTGGAGGATACCCCGGCTCAGCATGATGATAACAACATTTTTGAGTGTGATTCCACGTTAGATACCTGTCCGGATGATCCTGGGATGGACCCGGTGTATAACTTCATGAACTATACCGATGATTATTGTACTATTGAATTTACCCAAGGGCAGGGGGTTCGGATGGTGGACATGATAGTGGCATATAAACCGGGCTTTTTAACTGCCTATCAGAGTCCAGATGCGTTAGATCCGGCTACACCTTCAGGTTTTACCGCTTACAGTGACTATATGACCCCAACCGCGGTAGCACTTTCTTGGAATGATCCGGATACATTAATGAATGGAGATTTAATTACCGATTTTTCTATAATTGTGACCAGGGACGGAGATGAAATAGCCGAGGTAAACCCGGGCATCGAGAGTTATATGGATGACGGTTTGGTTGATGGACAATCTTATAGTTATTCACTCTATACCAGCCTGACGGAGAATGATAGTACCAGCATGGTTATTTCCACCAGTGTAGTTAGCGGCGGTTCGCCGATTCCTTCCGGGCCGGAGGACTTTACGGTTGTAACTTCAGATACAGCTGTTACTTTGAACTGGACCAATCCCAGTACACAAGTGGATGGAACCCCTCTGGATGACCTCTTCGCCATACGCATCTACCGTAACGGTACATTTTATTCTGAGGTGGAGACTGTCGATTCCGGGGCAGCGATGAGCTGGATAGATGAGGTAGAATTTGGCTTTTCCTATGATTACCAGATTAATGTCGTGGACAATGAAGCTGTTGGTAACGAAAGTGATTTTTCGGACTTGCAGAGGGTCTGGTTTGGTACGATGCCGGATATTCTTATCTGGAACCCGGAGAATATCAGTCCTGCTTCAGCCACCGCCTTATCCCGTTCTATCTTTGATCTGGGTTGGTCCGCAGCGGAAGTACAGGAGTTAACCTATTTCAGTGGAAACCTCTACGATGCCGGATTCAAGACGATCTTCATTCTATGTGGTGTATTCCCGCGGAAGTATGAAATCTGGGATGGACAATGGGGACATCAAGGTGACCTCTTCAAGCTACGCTATTATCTCAACGATGGAGGATCCATCTACATGGAAGCCGGGGATGAGTTTGGTAATATGAATGCTGGGACCCTTATTGAGAAATTCTTCATCGAAGTATCTGATGATGGTGCTAATGATCTCTCCACCATAGAGGGGATAGTTGGTACGTTAACCGAGGGAGTGAGTTTTGATTATAACGGTGGCAACTTTGGCATCGATCACTTGGAGCCAAAGGAGGGAGCGGTACCTATTTTCTACAACACCTCGCCCAATTATTATACCGGAATTGCCTATGAAGGCGAAAATTATAAAACCATCGGTACCAGTTTTGAATTTGGTGGTCTCGTAGAGGACGCCAGTGGTGAAAGAACTGGGTTGCTGGCATCGTTACTGAATTTTCTCACTGATACGACGGCTTTAACCTTAGAGCAGCCTGAAGGCTTGCCGTTGGTTTATGCCCTCTACCAGAACTACCCTAACCCCTTCAACCCGGCGACAACCATCCGCTTTGATCTGCCCCGAACAGGGAAGGTGGAGTTAATAGTATACGATATCCTGGGACGTGAGGTGACTACTCTGGTGAGTGGTGAGTTAGGGAGTGGTAACCACGAGCTTATCTGGGATGCTTCCCACGTTTCCAGCGGCATTTATTTCTACAGGTTGACATCTGTACAGGGTATTAGTACCAAGAAGCTGGTGGTAATCAAGTAGCTGTAAAATGAGCGGGATCGTTGATACCGATCCCAGCCAAAATGACAATAAAACCCTCCTATTGCCGTGGAGGGTTTTTTATTTCGGTGAGGAGTAAACTTTATTCTGGCGGTTGACTTTTTCATCCCCGGTACCTACATTGTTTCTGTTACCTTTTGATTCAATAATATCTGCTATTAAATATTCTTATGTAGAGGAGTAGAGATGGATAGGAATATGATTGCTTTACGAAATGTGCTGTGTGTTGTTGTCTTGACGGTTTCCTCTTTACGTTTACCAGCTGCTCCCGAAGTGGGTGATTCTTATCTGTTCTGGGCTGAGGACTTTGGGTTCTATGGCGGTCCGTACAGTTTGAGCGCCACTTGCCAACAGGTTTCAGAACACGCCTATTACTTTACCGAAGACGCACGACTTAATCAGATAGTTGTGTCTCCCTTTGATTCCAGTCTCTTCGTGGTAGCTACAGAGTCAGGGATACTGGTGTCAGTGGATGGCGGCATGACATGGGAGGCCCGCAATGGTTCGGGGTCAGATGTATTACCTTACGGACCGATAGAATGGGGTGCAATCATAAGTGAAGTAGCATCACAACATAAACACCCTATTTACTCTGTTGCTTTTCAGGATTCATCAACCTGGTGGGTTGGTGTTAAGTCTGGTGGGGTTAAAAATGATGGTCACAGTGGTGAGAAGACGATTTTCCGCACTCAAGATGCAGGTGAGGTTTGGCAACCGAAGGCTACAGGAATGCCTACTTTCAACACCGGTTGGGAAACCATAAGTCCTACAATATTCAAGATCTACTTTGTATCCGGAGAAGACCAACCGTATGCTGCTTCTGAGGCTGGAATATTCAAGAGAGAGGACTGGCGATTTAAAAACCTTGGTGACGGACTCCCCCTTCCGACAGTTGCTGACTGGCCGACTATTCCAGTGTATGATATTGAAGTACTCGACTCTACTGTATACATAGCCAGCGAAAAAGGTCTCTTTCGTGCTACTCTCTCTGGTACATCCCGTGATTGGATTCCCCTAGGGGGAGGAACAGTTGGCATAGAATCTGCGGTATATGATTCAATAGCAGAACATTTGGTGTTAGGGATGAACGGCACCACGAGCCTCGGAACCGATTTGTATGTCGGACAGTTTCTCAATGTCGTTGATTCAGCTACCGAGACCATGTGGCGTGTTATGACAGTATTGGATGAGAGTGATGGTTCCTTTGCTGCATATCTTGCGAATGACAATATCTACTGGGGACCTGAAGTTGATGACTACACCGACTACACAGCAGAAAATCTTATTGTATATGCCAACATGAATAGGTCTGTGAAGTGCCTTGCGATTGGCGGTGAAAGCCAGATCTACGTTGGTACAGATGATGGTGTAATTATGCTGGAAACAGATGGAGAGGGGGTTGTGCCAGTACTCGGGCTTGAAGGCATCGCCATCCACGATCTCTCTATTGGTCCAACTGGATGGAGTCAGATACTCTTGGCAGCTACAGATGAGGGACTCTTTTACTTGGACGAAATGCCCCCTAACAATTGGGTATTCAATTCGCCAGAGATCAGCCACATCAACGGGAGTCAGTCTGTCCCATTTGACACAAGAACAGTCCTGATCCACGGTGATCATTCTATTTTAGCCGGTGGTCATCTTGGAGGGCTTATCAGAAGCGACGACTACGGAGTAACTTGGGAGTTCCTGAACATAGGACTCACGCACAGGTCCATTGCTATATCTGATCTTGAACCTCTGATTACAGCCCTGGAGGAAAGTATTCCTGCGGATCCTGAAACCGGTATTTTTGATATGGTTAAGTATCAGTTAGGAAATTACCACGATGTGAATGCTGATGGCAAGGTGCACGTCTTAGCCCTGGATATTCTGGACTACTGCTATGGATCGATTGGGGATGTCTGTCTGGAAAGTTACTATGACGCCAACAATCAGTCCACAACAGAGGAAAACGAATTCAGCAACTTTAGTGAGGTTATCTACGTTGATTCTGACCCCTTCCAGATAGCTGAATCAGGAGGAGGCATGGCAAATTCCTTTGGGATAATGTCTGCTCAGACCGCTGATGGATACGAGGATAGGTGGATAGTTGAAGGTTTGGCATCAATGGCTGAGTTTCTTTGTGGATACATGGATATAAGTGATGAATTAACACTCTTTGCCAACAACTCTCTTATCAATTGGGGAGACAATTACAGTTGGACTAGCGCAGAGAAGACACTGAGTTATCTCACTCTCCTCTATCTCTATGAGCACTATTTCCCCGCAGACCCGGTTGTGGACTATGACCATAGTCTAAAGTTACTGAATGAAACCACACTTACGGGGATAGACGGCATAAACCATGCCCTGGGTATCGCCGATTATTCAGAGGAATTCAGTGATATCTACGCTGATATAGCTCTGGCCTCGATTCTTGATCAGGTAGATGATGCGACCTATTACGATGGACGATATCGCTGGGAAAATACAACAGTTTCTCTCTCACCTTCCACCCTCTCTTGGGGATTTACTTCAGGCGCGCCACCGTATTTTAGCCGCCTTAAAAATTGGGCTTTCAACGCATATAGAACCAGGGGCTTCTACAGTGATTATGATCATGCTCCCGCTCTGGGGGACTCAATCACCTTTCAGGGTGAGAGAGATCGCAATTTTAACGTTTTCGAGATTAAGAATGTTGATGGAACAGGTATTCCTGCAACAACATCCGTATTGACAGAAGTGAGCTTGAGTGATAACAATTGGGGATGGCAAGATGTGGCTGATTTTGGTGATCCTGGCGATCCATTCCAATCGGTTTATACAGTTGTAACCTATTGTCCGGATATAGTTAACCCAGAGACTGTAGAAGCGAACAATATTATTTCCAATAACTTTGATGACTACTACTCCAATCCGTGGGGGCCATCAAATCCGTGGGGACCATCATATGATAACTTGAATACTGCTCTATTTCTTGACCCAATTGGTGTGGAACTGTGGTGGAATGACCTCTGGCTCGGAGACGAGTCTGATGGTCTGGTAAGAGAAACGGCGCCAGAGAATATGACCGCACAGGAGTTTAAAGAGTGGATATACAGCCAAGCTGCGGAGGTTCCTCAGGTCGGTCAGAAGATATCCCAGTTGGAGGGTTTTGAGGGATTCAATGTTTACCGGGAAATGGTGCTAGAGGACGAAAGCTATCAGGAGTTCTATGAAGCCGGTGCCACTACTGAGCACCTTTTTACGGATGTTCCCCAGGATGGGAATATAGCAGGTGGTGAACTGGTGGTTACGGTAACTGGGAATTTCTTCCACACCTCTGGCGAAGAAGCAACTGTCTATATTGAAGGGGTTGAAGTGGGAACAGCTTCAGCCGGCTGGGGAGGACCTGCGTACTTATGTCTAAGTGGTGAGAACACATTCGATCTCAATGCAGAAATACTCAACGAAGCTGCGGTAGATGGACAGATTGAAGTTACCGTGGTGAACAGTTCTACTGTAGATCCCGACTGTGAGGAAAATTCGGTAGTGGTAATACTTCTGCTGTATTATGATCAACAGGTTTTGGTTAGCGGACAGGAAGAGAATAACCATGTTGACTTCAGTGTGGATGAGTACAATAGATACCGCTATTGGGTAACGGCAATATTCTATGGAGTTGAGACAGCGAGTACAGATTATGCAGAGGTTACAGCTCCCGGACCAATGACTACTTCAAAGTTATGGTCGGCTATTTCAAACTTCGGTAATTACGGTGATCCGAATGTTCCCGAGGGTTATGCATCCATGGAGTGGCCCGGAGGGAGTAATACTCACTATCTTTGGGAAGGACGTTTCTGGGTAGGTGCCATTGTTGATGGCGAGAAAAGGGTGAGCCATGCCGA
>JBHHUM010000004.1:0-58063 GCA_046861645.1 Fidelibacterota bacterium
GCCTCCCACCTGTCCCGGATAAATGCCTTCAATGATTTACCGGAAGTCATAAACTCCTCCTGAATCTGCAGGCTGAATGGTCCCTTGGTGAGGAACTGTTCGGCAAAGGCTTCCAGATAGATGCGTTCGCTGGGAATGCCTATTTGCTCTGCCCGTGTGTCCAACCCCATCAGGCTGAGTTCGAAAAGTTGTTCAAACCAGGTGTGAAACGATTTACCATGGAAGGTAGTCTGCGAGAGGTCGAGGGTTTTTGACTTTTCTACGGCTTCCCGTCGCTCCTTAAGTGACCACGAAGAGGCTAACTCGACTACCTCATCCAGGCAACAGGGCTCCTTCAGCAATCCGGTGATGAAGGCCACCGGTGCCATTTCGTAACCTAAAGGAGGCCGGTCCGGTGTCCGGATCTCTAAAATGTCCTTGAAGCGGACGTGGGTAAAGATCTGGTGCAGTGCTATTAATCCTTCTCTGCTGTGGAGTTCCCGTGTCTTGGCTACAGATTCCAGCCAATCGCCAAGAGTTCCCTCGAAAGGAACTATGGTGTCATTCTCGTCCTGTCCGAAGATGGCTGGAGCTTCAGTCACCAGATGGGTAAAAGCCGTAAGCAGTTCCGCTTGAGTGGTAATGCCGTGGTCCAGTAACCCACCGCAGCGGGCTGGGTCCGTATCCTCCCATATGTCGAATCGCATATTCCGCTTAGCGTTGGGCTTGCCATTCATGAAAGGGGCATTAGCTGTGAGGAGGGACAGGAACGGTTGAAGAACATCAGCGACCAAAGCCAGTTGTGCCGCCTCTTCCGCAGAACTGTAGTCCAAGTTGAGTTGCAGGCTGGCGGTCATCTTCATCATCCAATGACCGTGGAACCCCGTGGTGCCAAAACGTTCATGCATCAAGTGGTATTTGGTTTGATCAATGATGATAATGTCTTCAGGTTTGTAAAGAGGATCGAGAGCAAAGTCTAGGAGAATAAGGTCTTCCTCTCGGCAGATTTCAAAAAGATTCTCCTGGTATTTTTGCAACTCCTCGTGGACTTGGTGAAGATCGCGAAAGGGTGAGCCACCAAATTCAATCTGTCCACCCGGCTCCACCGTTAGTGAGGGGAAAATACCCGCTTCTACGCACCTTTTCTCAAGAGAATCTCTTAGCTCTACAGCAGAGAAGTGCTCACCGGGATTGACTGGAAGCCGCATCAGGTCGGAACGGTAGACCATGTTTTCCAGCTCCATACCGGCAAGCATTTGAAAGGGTTTCCTCAGGCGAGAGAGGATGGTGTGGGTGAGATGCTGAGTAACGGTACTCATATTAGTCTTGGGCTCTGGATAAGTGAGTGGAGCGTGGGACATCAATTCTGTTTTCGTCGCTGACGGCGGCGGATCTCCTTCAGATCGGCGCCGTGTCCCCGTCCATTTTTTTCGAATTGATACCACCACTCGAGCTCCTTTTCAGACCGCTTACTCAAGCGCTGCCACCATCCCAGATCAGTAATAGTGGAGTGTTCTTTCCGCTTCATATAATTTGATAGTTAACGGATAAGTATTAGAGAACCGCGCGAGGAAGGGGTAGACCGTTATCCCGCCTTGAGAGCGGGACCTTTTTTTCTGGAAAAGAGATTTTTCAAGTTGGGTATGACAGTCTCCTGCATGGGACGTTCACCGCGGATTTTTTCCTGGAGATTCAGTAGACCTTCGATGAGGGCCTCCGGCCGGGGTGGGCAGCCAGGCACGTAAACATCTACGGGCACCACCAGGTCCACACCTTTGAGCACGTGGTATCCATACTGCCAGTAAGGTCCACCACTGGTGGCGCAACTTCCCATGGCGATGACGTACTTGGGATCAGCCATTTGTTCATAAAGACGTTTTACGCGGAGCGCCATCTTCATGGTGACTGTACCGGCAACTATCATGACATCTGACTGTCGCGGTGAGGAACGGGGCATCATCCCGATCCGCTCCAGATCATGACGGGAGGCTGCCGTAGCCATCATCTCAATAGCGCAACACGCCAGACCGAATTGAAAGTACCACGGAGAAGTGGATCGAGCCCAATTCAGGAGCTTATTCAAAGGCGCTACGATGATATTTCCAGAACCATCCTTCATTTCTCAGGGCAGGTAATTTAGATACACTCACCCTTTTGACAAACGTGTTTACCATAGAAATTTATTTAGTTTTCTGGATCACTCCCTTTCCCTTTTAAAGCATTCCTCCGTAATTTGACAGTTACAATCACGATCATGTCTTCGCTCATCACCAGCTCTGTTTTTATTATCTGTTGTGCACTTCATTCCTCAGGAGGAAACGACTATGTCTGTCAGGAAAAATAATCTTAATGGTATCGATCTACTTCATGATCCTACGCTGAATAAAGGGACGGCTTTTACTGAAGAGGAGCGAGAGAAGCTGGCCCTGAGAGGTTTGCTGCCGCCACGGATATTCTCTCAAAAGGAGCAGGAAAAAAGAATTCTCGAAAACTATCACCGCAAAACTGACGATCTCGAAAAGTATATCTATCTGGTAGCACTTCAGGATCGAAACGAAGCCCTGTTCTACCGGACAATCATAGACAATGTGGAAGAGATGATGCCTATTATTTATACGCCGGTTGTGGGAAGGGCCTGTCAGATTTTTGGACATATCTGGCGTCGCCCCCGGGGGCTGTATGTTACTATAAAGGATAAGGACCGTATCGCCGAGGTCCTGCGCAACTGGCCTGTGGAGAAAGTAGGAATTATTGTGGTTACTGATGGTGAACGGATTTTGGGGCTGGGTGATCTGGGTGCAAATGGGATGGGTATTCCCATTGGAAAACTATCGCTTTACACTGCTTGCGCCGGGGTAAATCCCTCTCTCTGTCTTCCCATTACCATAGATGTAGGAACGAATAACGAGGAGCTTCTGACTGATCCCCTTTATATAGGACTGCTTCAGAATCGTGTACGAGGGGAAGAATACGACGAGCTTATTGATGAATTTATATGGGCAGTGCAGGATGTGTTTCCGGGGGCACTGATCCAATTTGAAGATTTTAGCAACCAGAACGCCTTTCGACTTTTACAAAAATACGAGCGTCAAGTCTGTACTTTTAATGATGACATTCAGGGCACGGCGGGCGTTACTCTGGCTGGGATATTTTCTGCCCTGCGTATCACAGGCCAGAAACTTATCGAGCAGAAAATCCTCTTCCAGGGGGCCGGCGAAGCAGGAATCGGCATAGCGGATCTTATAGTCTCCGCCATGGTGGCTGAAGGATTGTCTCATAAGGAAGCTCAACAACAGTGTTGGTTGGTGGATTCTAAAGGACTGGTGGTCAAGAGCCGAGACAATCTGCAGAAGCACAAACTAGCGTATGCCCACGATCACGAGTTCGTTCCTGACCTATTCTCAGCAGTGGAGAAGCTGAAGCCGACGATTCTATTGGGTGTGTCCGGCCAGCCACAAACGTTTACACAATCAATTGTAGAGGCTATGGGCAGGATAAATGAGAGACCAGTAATTTTTGCTTTGTCTAATCCAACCTCTAAAGCTGAATGTACAGCCGAGCAGGCTTACCGATGGACGAATGGCCGGGTCATATTTGCCAGCGGCAGTCCTTTTGATCCGGTAACACTGAACGGCAGGACATATATTCCTGGTCAGGGCAATAACGCTTATGTATTTCCGGGAGTAGGACTTGGTGTTATAGAATGTGGTGCCCGGCATGTGACGGAAGAAATGTTCTTTGCGGCAGCCAAAGCATTGGCCAATGAAGTAACTGAGGACGACTTGGCGAGTGGGTGCATCTATCCTCCGTTAACTCAAATTCGCGAGGTGTCAGCAGTTATTGCAACGGCTGTAGCGGAGGTGGCGTATGAGTTAGGACTTGCAACCGTAGAACGGCCGGAGGATGTGCTGGCGTACATGAAGTCTCGGCAGTATCAGCCGGACTATGAGTCGTACGTGTAGGGCAGTATTAAATACTATACACAGATAAAGATGACATCTTTTCAATAGATGTCATCTTTTTTATCTACCCCCCCTGCCTCGGGTCAATTTTCATCTTCGGATCCAGTGCATCCCGTAGCCCATCACCCAGCAGGTTAAAGCCCAGTACAGTTATAGCGATAGCGATGCCGGGGTAAATGCTCATCCACGGAGCCACTCGTAGAAAATCTTTACCGTAGTTGATCATGGCACCCCACGAAGGTGTGGGTGGTTGTGCACCGAGGCCCAGGAAGGAGAGACTGGCTTCCGCCATGATAGCGCCGGCAATCCCCATGGTATAAGCAACAATAACAGGAGCCAGACAGTTGGGAAGAATATGCCGGAAAAGAATACGCAGATCGTTAAGTCCCAACACCTGGGCTGCTTGAACATACTCGAGTTCCTTCACGCTCAGGACCTGACCACGTACAACGCGGGCCATGGAAGGCCAGCTAACGAAACCAATGGCGAAAAAAACCACGGTCAGGCTTGGTTCAAAAGCAGCGGTGATGCCAATAAGAAAGAGAAGTGCCGGGAAACCAAACATGATATCTGTCAGGCGCATGATGATGGTATCGACCCATCGGCCGTAATATCCGGCTAAGAGTCCCAGCATCGTCCCGATGAGCAGTGAAAGTGTGCTGGCGATGAAACCGACCTCTATGGAGATGCGGGCGCCATATATGATTCGTGTGAGAATATCTCTCCCAAAGTTGTCCGTCCCGAGCCAGAAGCGAGGTTGCCAATGCCATTCGTTTTCAGTTATCCCGTGCAATTGCTTGCGGTGAACAGTAAATGTCCTTCCCAGTAAATCTATGTAGTGAAGTGAGTCCCCGGTTATCGTAAAAGACTGTACAGGTAAAAGGGGACTTACCCATAATTCTCCTCTCTTAAGGATTATAACATTTCCCGTAAAGCCCGCTGGCTTCCGCTGATATTCAAGGATTTGAGTATCAGGATCCATGGGTGTAAGCCAGGGTCCACACAGGGCAATAGAAAGTACCAGTATGACTAAAATAGAACCTACCATGGCCGCCCGGTTTCTCTTCATCCGTCGCCAGGTATCTGCCCATAGACCCCGTCGAGAATCAGACATTTCGGCGCTCCAGACGTACTTTAGGATCTACTACCCCATAGAGGAGATCGACGATAAAGTTAGCCAGAATAAAGACTAATGCGGTAAAGAGTACGGTACCCTGAATCACGGGGAAGTCACGTTTCAGAATGGCATCCAGGGCGAACCGACCGATCCCTGGCCAGCCAAAGATGGACTCGGTCAGTACGGCACCGGATAAGTAGCTCCCGAAGTCAACCCCGATGATGGTGATGACGGGAATTAAGGTATTTGGAAAAGCGTGTTTGAGAACCACTTTCCACTCCGGCAGACCTTTTGCCCGTGCCGTGCGGATGTAGTCCTGCTGAAGTACGTCCAGCATAGTGGCGCGGGTGACCCGTGCCAGGAAAGCCGCAGAGCGGGTACCCAGAGCAATAGCCGGCATGATGAGGTATTCCATCCCCCCGTAACCGGTAGGAGGTAACCACTTGAGATTCACGCCTATAATAAGGATAAGGAGCAGACCTACCCAGAATACAGGTGCAGAGATTCCTGTGAGGGCCAAGAGCATCGTACCGCGGTCGAGGAGAGAATTTGGTTTGAGTGAGGAGATAATACCTACTGATAGCCCCACAGTGATTGATATAATCATTGCTGCCGCTGCCAGAAGCAAGGTGAAAGGGAACTTTTCCATTAAGTCCGCTGCAACGGGTCGCATAGTGATGAAAGACTTGCCCAGATCCCCTCGGGTAAGATTGCCCAGATAATTTCCGAACTGCTTCCAGAGAGGGTCATCCAGGTGGAGATTTTGACGTAATTTCTGAATAGTAGCTTCATCGTAGCGCTCACCCACCATGGAGAGAACCGGATCACCGGGCACTACATACATTAGGATAAAGGTAAAAACGATTACCCCCAAGATAACAGGAACCGTCTGCAAGGACCGTCTGATTAGATAGGATAACATAACTACCTTATTATAAACCTATACCTCTTCTTTTTACTTCCAGGATAAGTTCCAACATAAAAAGTAATCCATATCGTCTGTTGTGGAAAAAGACGACAGCGACAAACCTTAGAGGCCAGCTATCGGTTGGATAGTCGGTGGGCGGTTGCTCAGGCTGATTCATTCTGAGAACTCCTTATTGATAGTAGTGTATTGTTGAGCATTGAACATGAGCTTGGGTTTAAAACCCGAAATCCAAGGCTGTGTTACAACTTGGCTTACGGAGTGCCAGAGGAAAACCCAGGGAGCATCAGCGTAGATCAAACTGTCGACCTCAGAAAGTAGTCGGTTTCTCTCGGGTGACCCAGCCATAGACTGGATTTTTTCGATCCGGTGGTCCACTTCGTGGTTTCTATAGCGATTACGTTTTACCATGGACTCAGTAGAATGGAACAGGGGAAAGAGAAAATTCTCCCCATCTGGGTAGTCTGCGTACCAGTCTAGATAATAAGCATCCGGTTTACCTTCCCGTACGGCAGACTTGAAGACGTTCCAATCGTTGCGTACAATTTTGGCTTCTACACCTATTGTTTTCCAATATGACTGAAACGCTTCCATCACCTGGGCCAATCCGGAAGCATGACTCTGCCATAGCTCTATGGTAAAACCATGAGGATAGCCAGCTTCAGTTAAGAGCTTTAGTGCCTGGTGAGGATCATAGGGATAGGGACGTCGGTTCGGGTTATATCCAGAGATACCTGGGGGGATTGCCCCATGGGCTAGGGTTCCATCTCCTGACAGCACGAACTGCAGGATTTTTTCGCGGTCTACCGCCAGATTCATAGCCTGACGAACACGGGAATCGTTAAATGGTGGCCTGGAGCAGTTCAGTCCAATGTAATAGGTGCTTAGTTCGGGCTGTTCATGGATGAGTCCGGCCCATCGTGGGTCCTGCAGCCATACCTCCGTTTCTGCTCCGGGAATACCAAAGATATCCAGATTCCCGGCTTCAAACTCTGCCGATTGTGTCATCTCCTCTGAGATAATCCGCAACTTGAGTTTCTTCATCTTGGGGGGACCATAGAAGTAATTTTCGTTAGATGAGAAGAGCATATGACCGTCGCGTACCCATTCCTCTAATTTCCAGGGGCCCGACCCAGCCGCCGCCAGCGTGAGTTCAACAGAACCGTTTTCTATAGCCCGGTGATTAACAACGGCCATGGCGGGCATAGCCAGAAACTGAAGGAAGGGTGAAAAAGGTTTTTTTAATCTTATTTCAATCAGAAAACCTTCTTCACCTTCTGGGAGCGAAATTCCAGCAATGTGAGACGTTTCGCCAGCAAGGAAACGAGATGTGCCGATAATACGGGTGAAGAGCCAACTCTGTGGTCCCTGGGCAGCCCGCTCGAAAGAATAGCGAATATCTTCCGCAGTGATTTCAGTACCATCGTGGAACCTAAAACCGTGGTGAAGGCGAAACGTATAAGTAAGTTCTCCTTCTGAAATAGTCCAAGACTGGGCAATGCCGGGAATCAATTCTGTGCTGTCTCCAAAGTGAACGAGGTTATCGTAGGTAAGGGCGATGACCTGCCCGGAGCGGACATCTACAGCCTGAGCCGGATCAAAGCTTTTGATATCTCCCAACCGGGCAATAACAAGCATGTTGGGGTCCGGCTTCTGCTGGCAGGCGGTCAGCAGCAGTGCCGTCAGAAACAGGTGTGGGAGTGATTTTGACACGGACTGAGTATAGGAGAAATGAGAGTCAATTACAATAGGCCAGAGCCCGATTGTTGAAAATGAGGAAATAGTATTGGAACTGTAATAATGATAAGACGTAAATTGTAAAAAGCTGAAATTAAGGGGGACAAAATGATATCCAGAAATGTAATACTGGCAGGGATTACACTGTTACTTATCAGTTGTGCTCCACAATCGCAGGCTGACCGTTTGACCCTCGGAACAGTGCAGTCATCTATCCATATGGGAATGACTGGAGGAGAAGTTCAGGAAGCTCTCGGGGCTCCGAACATTATCTCTAAAAACAATGATGGCAACGAAGTGTGGACTTATGATCGTGTATCCAAAGAGGCAGTTAGCCGTGGATTCCTTTTCTGGGGTTCAGAGGAATCTACGCAGCGAACCCTCACGGTACTCATCACGTTCGACAACAGTGGCCGTGTCGCTGACTTCACGTATCATTCCACAGAGTTCTAGATGAAGAATTTCAGAGACCCCAAGACCCGTCTAATGAGGTTTGCCAGCCTCGCTCTCAGGCTATACCTTGTGTCTTTTATTGCTGGTTGTGCCCCAACCAAACCCCCTGCAACTGTCGCTGAAGCGAGGAGTATGGAGACCCGAACCGTTGATGCGGAGTACAACAAGGTGTTTAAGGCTTCCCTTAATGTCCTTCAGGATCTTTACTATAGTGTGGATTTAGTAGAAGCAGAAATTGGGTTGATTCAGGCCAGCCGACATACGGAGGGAAAACAGGTAGAAACAGTCGATGAGATGGGTCAAGAACAACCTCCTGATTGGAAGAAGATATGTGGAATAGCAGCTGTAACAGTGCTTGTTATTGGTTTAATCACTTTGCTGTTCTCAGGTAGTGACGATGAGGATGATACCGAGGAAAAAGGCAACGCAGAGCATCATTACTATATACAAGATGATGATGGACCAAGCGGACCTGTTTTGTACAAGTACAAAGTGACAGTGAATCTGGAGGCAGCAGGGGACAGTCAGACAAAGGTACGTGTCAGTGCCCAGGGGGAACGGTTGGTAGGAGGTAGTGTTGTCGAGGCAGGACCTATTCAAGAGCCAGAATTCTTCCAGCGTTTCTTCGCCAGTCTGGACAAATCCCTCTTTCTTGAAAACTAACGTCTAAACAGATTCTCCCAAGATAGGACTCCAGGGTGAATCAGGTAGATAATAAGTGATTACAACTCAGAAAAGATTTATTCACCGATGGCTGCTTCGGGTGGGGTATTAGGTTCCGCAGTAATACGGTACGTCTGTTCAGTCGTTGCCATCTCGCCGTAAGGGTCTGTGACTATCAGACGAAAGGTATATTCCCCCGGCCCCGCTTCAAAGCTTGTTTTTGCAGCCGTAGGATTATCGATTTTAACCTCTTTACCTTTAATTTGCTCCCAACGGAATGTCAGCTCATCCTTATCCTGGTCTAAGCCGGAACCACTCAACGTGATGGTCATACTTGCTGTGGCGGGGTTGCCATCATGTTTCAAAGTATATTTAATGATGGCATCTTCTATAGCCTGATGCCGATCTTGTTCGGCCTGTAAGGCTTCCAGCTTAGCGCGCTCTTCTTGCTCTTGCCGTATCTGCTGGTTCTTGAAATAAAGGGGACCACCGATGACGAGTATAAGGAGAATAATGAAGAGTACTAATTGACCAAAACCGTTATTCATGTGTCACCTTCCGTATAAAATCATTGACCAGTAATTATCTCTGGTTGAATCTGATCCATTCTATACTCAGTTATAAGAAGATACTAACAGTTCTATTTGGTTGCAATCGTTTTTAGTGTAGGTGGGGATGTTACCCCTCGAACCAGAACAGATCAGTATGGTCATGGAACTCCTTGTATAAGCTCTCCATGGAATCAATGACATAGTATCGGTCTTGGATATCACTGTAGTCGAAACGGGTGAGACATGCTTCTTCTATATCAAAAGGCAGAAAGCGGGAGCTATGTGCTTTCCCCTGGGCACAGAGGATTACATTGGTTACTTCGTTATAGGAGGAGAGGATTCCAGCGCCATAGATATCATAGTCCATGTCGTTTGGTTTTTTCCGCAGGGAATCCGTGCGGGAAGACTTTTTCATTACCCCAAATTCATAAGTCCACCAGGCGAGGTTCTGCAGACGCTTCAGATTGTGAGCGATGAGCTGTGGACCCAGTCCCCGCTCATCTTCAATGAGCTCAAGACCTAACCGAGCCATTTCCCAAACATAGTGACCATAAGCCTCATCAGTGAGGAAGGGCAAATGTCCGCGCACATCGTGAAAGATATCAGGTTCTGGCGTATACACATCTTCGTTTTGAATGCGTACGCCGGCGTACTTTTCGTCGAAGCGTCGGCTGGTGCGGATGATATCCGTTACGGGAAATTTGAACTGTGCAGTGAGAGAGAAAAAGACGTATTCATCAAGGAAGCCAGCGACAGGTGTTACTTGCCACCCGGAGAGTTTCTTCAGCTGAGTTGATAACTCAGTGAAGTCAGGTATAACCGCATCGTTGAGGTGGAGTGCCGGCAACCCCCGGAGATATTCTTCGGAGGCATATTGATCAAGAAGGGGTGCCAGTTTGTGTGAAAGATGATGCCAGATTTTATGTTCTTCAGCAGCGATGGAGTGGTAGTTTTGCTCGATCAGGTAGTCGTCTTTTGTGCCAAAAATCCTGATATTGCCAACAGCATGAGGTTTCACATTGAAGAAAAGATGGTCGTAGTTATTGTAGGCTTCGAACATGTTAACAATTTACAATAATCGGCAAAAGTCGCAAAAGTTTCGCCCTATAAAATTGTTATCCTTTTTTCTTGCCATTTTCATCAGGTAATCATAGACTTTCACGTGCCATTTGGCTTCCCTTAATCCGGGGCAAAATCCGAGGTGGAATTGAAAACGACTTACAAAGTTAGCCTATTGTTGTTAGGGCTGTTACTTCTGCAACAGCCTATCTCCGCAAAGACCAAGAAGTACACCGTTAAAGGCACCGTCGAAGATGTGGACGGTGAAGCCATCAAGGGTGTTGAAGTTGTACTTCTGGATTCTGAAGGAGAAGAAGTAAAATCCGATAAGACCAGCAAGAAGGGTGCTTTCAAATTAAAGAAGATTAAAGAAGGCAGCTATACCCTGGTTGCGGATGATGAAGACTTTGGCTCTTCATCTAAACAAATAGAGTTGAAGGATGATATAGAGGTCATTCTGGTACTCTCCAAGACGACAGCTGAAGAAGCAGTTGAAGAAGCTGAGACAGCTGCAGAAGCAGGGGAAACTACAGAAAGAATGCCTCAGGAGGAGTATGTTTCAACTGAATTGAGCTTTGAGGTTAAAAAGCTGCAAGCTGAGCTGGACCATGTCGGCTCACAGCTCAGGGACCTGCAAGCTAAGAGTGAAATGTGGGTCAATCCCCTTTCTATCTATAGTAAAGAGATCATCCTGAGTAATGGAAGTACGGTGTTCGGCAAGGTGGTTTACCAGGATGAAGAAATCCTCAAGGTTGAGACATTATTGGGATATCTGGTGATAAACCGGGAAGAGGTTGTGCGCATTATTGAAAATGTGGCGGGGCAGGAGGAACCAGAATATATCCCAGAGCAGATTCGCGAGACTTACAGTCCTCCCCCCATGCCCAAATTAGCAGAGCCGCGGTATGTTGCCTCTGAACCTACCGAACGGATGTCGGATAAGCAGCGGTCTGCTAACGTGGTTCTCGTTGGTAACATTTCTGAGCTTAAGGATCGTTCCGGCAATATTACCTTCTCTGGCCAGGTAAAAAATATTGGTGGGCGGAGAGCTGATTTTGTTAAACTCAATTTCGTTTTCCGTAAGAACTGGAGCGGTGAGACACAAACCCTGACCACATTTGTTTCGGGAACCTACCATACGTTTGATTCTGGAATTGTGACGGACTCTTCTCTTCTTCCCGGTGCGTCGGGAAACTTTGAGTTAGTTGTACCATCGAGTTTTGGACCGTTTATTGGCTATTCTTACACGATTGATTGGGAAGAATACGAGTGATTTTTTCTGCACGGCAAGCACGGTTCAAGCGATTGGTGCTTTTTGGGATATGCATTGGAGCAGTGCCCTGGCATATATTTTCGCAAACTACTCCAACAAGTGGTGGCGATGATTTCTTTTTGGATTTGGGTATAGTTATTGAACCGTCAACCGGTAATGAAAAAATTAATCGGTTTATCCAAGCCCCGCCTGAAAAGGTAAAATTATTCATCGACAAGGCTCCCAGTGGCTCCGTCTATATGGCCTCTACGAAGGAGCTCCAGGAGACCCTGATTCGAATCAATCGGAAGATTGAAAGCTTACAGCTTGCTTTTCAGCGACAAACGAATTACCTCAAAGAAGAGAACAACGAACTGCGTCTCATGATTACAGACCTTATGGAGCAGGTAAACACTCCTGCTGAGGTTTCTACCCCTACCGTTAGCCCGGGAGAAAAGCACTCCAACAGCGAGGAAATAACAACGACATCCCCCATAATGGAGTTAGCAAAAGGATCCTCTGTGAAAGCTCCTAATTCAAAAGAAATAGACGAAGAACAGATATCCTTGGTCGTCAAGGATGATAAGCCAGCAGTGTTCAACCGCATGCTCTACATGAATGCCGTGTTTGCTTATCAGCGGGAAGATTATCAGACGGCAATTCGACAGTTTAAAGACTTGGCGGTAAATGTTGCGGATGATATTACAGCGGGTAACGTGATCTATTGGATGGCAGACTGTCATTTTCAGCTCGGTCAACCCACCGAAGCCCTTTCGGTGCTCTCCCAACTGGATGCATTTAAGGGCTCTGATAAACTGGATGATGCTAAGATTCTGGAAGGTCTCTCCTTACGACAGTTGGGACGGTATGAACAAGCTACTGCAGCCTTTGCCAAGGTCGTAGAGCAGTATCCTGAAAGTGAATACTATCGTTTGGCGCAAATGGAATTCAACCGGTCTAAGAGATAGTATGAAGAAGACCTACCTTAGTATAACCGTTTTGTTGGGGTTGTTGCTGGTTGTTTCGTTGAGCGCTGTGACGCGCATATCCTATACACATCCTGGGCAGATGATAAAAATCCCCACGACCAGTACTGACCGCTCTCCCTATCTTTTCAGTGCAGGATTTGGGACGGAAATTCACAGTTTCTCTCCATTTAATACGGCCCGAGGGGTGTATTTTTACATGGATTTGTCCAAGAATTTTACATTGGGTTTTTCTTCCGGTCAGGGGGCTGATACTACCGCCCTTCTGGCAGAATCGCAATATGTACCCCCGGTGGAATTCGGGTTCCATGTTCAGCAGCGGCTTTATACGCGTGGGGATATATCTTTCTCCATAGGTATTCATGATATTGTATTTGAAAATGCAGATACAGGTGTTAGCCTGGACCCGAAGCAGCTCTCTTTCTTCGGTGTCTTAGGTAGCCAGAAGCCATTAGGGGATTACAGTCTCAGAACATACATGGGGTTTGGCACCGGTGGGTTTGCGCAACAGACAGCTACTTTAGATACTACAACAACAACCGATACAACCGGTACAGAAGCAGGAACAAATGCAGGAGTTTTTGCAGGTTTTATTTTGAACACACCGTTTATGCCCAAGTGGGGTGGTTTAGATTTTGTGGGTGAATTCGATGGTACAGGCATCAATGTGGGACTCCGCATCCCCCTTACCTCGGATTATCGCCTGAGCCTAGGGTTCACCCACATACAGAATTTGCCTAATTGGACAGAGCCTTACGATGTAACTCACCCTGGCTTCACAATGGGACTTGATATGTCCGTTCCCAGGGGAGTTGGAAAGGAAGTGCCATCTTTGCCTTCAGGTGAAGCCGGTCCTTATCCTGTACCTGAGGAAGGGATGTATGATTCAGTTATGGTAGCTGCGGATGCTGCTGTCTCCAACCTGCGTGACTCCTTGCGTGTCAGCGAGCATGAATTGCGTAACCTGGCGACACAGATTGCTCAACTTAAACAGAAAAACATTGCCCTGGAAGATTCTGTGAAAACAATGATGTTGGTGAGGAATAAATCCCAGAAGAACATCAACCGGGCTATGCGCCATCTTTCAAGATCTTTGAGATATTTTTATTCAGGTGATTATCGTGAAGCCCTTCAGGAGGTGGAAACTGCCCTGGAGCTGAATCCTAACTTGGCATTGGCCTACGCTAGACGTGGTTCTATTTATTACAAGTTAGGTGACACACAGCGAGCCACGATTAACTGGAATCTCGCCTTGCAAATGGATCCAGAATATGATGATGTGAGGAACATTTTAAAAGCGCTGCACGAAAATCGATTGAAGACAACCAGTTTTAGTCGTGAGTAAGTAGGGGACATTAAATGGATATAGCAACATTAGTAGGAATTGTTTTAGGTCTGGCCTCTATATTCGGGGGAATATTTATAGCGGCCTCGGATGCTGGAGCTGGAATGAGTGGATTTATTTCCACGTCCAGTTTCGCCATCGTTTTTGGAGGCATGGTGGCGTCAGTCTCTGTTGCTTTTCCTCTGGCAGAGGTGATGAAGCTGGGCGCCGCTATCGGAGCTGTTTTCAAAGGTAGCAAGGAAAAACTTGGTTTAATGGTAGACGATGCTGTGGAAATCGCTACTGTTGGCCGGAAAGGGGCTGCGGACCTGGAGAAATCCATTGAAGGGATAAAAAATCCCTTTTTCAGAGACGGTGTTCAAATGGTCGTGGATGGATACTCTGAGGAGGAGTTAATCGACATCCTGGAGACCAGAATTCAATATCGAGAAGTGAGAGAGCGTTCACAAGCCAGTCTTTTCCAAACCATGGGTACCATGGCTCCAGCCTGGGGAATGATTGGTACGCTAATTGGTTTGGTTATTATGCTGGCTGGCTTTGGTGGTGAAGGTGGTGGGGGCACTGAGGCTCTGGGGTCGGGTATGTCGGCCGCACTGATTACGACTTTTTATGGTGCCGTTTTTGCAAATCTGTTTTTCCTTCCTATGGCGGCAAAACTTAATTCCCGAGTCTCCTCAACCAGTACACAGCAAGCCATGTTTATCGAGGCAGCCAGACTTATTCATCAAAGAAAGCACCCCTTAATTGTGAGGGAAAAGCTCAACTCATATATTCCTCCTAAGGAGTGGAGAAGAGAAGAAGGCTAATCTGAGTGGCGACACAGAAAGAAAAAAAGGCATATAAGAAGGGATTTAAAGACGGTGCAGAATCAGTAGAGGAAGGGCTCCCGGGTTGGTTTGGTACTTTTGCTGATATGATGACGTTGCTCTTCGCCTTTTTTGTGCTCCTGGCGGCTATTTCTACCATTGATCCGGTGAAACTGCAGGAGATGGCTGACTCCATGGGGAAAAAGGTTGGCAAGACGAAGAAAGAAGGTAAAGCCATGAATCTGGCGGATATAAAGAAAGCCGTGGATGAAATGGTAAAGAATATGCCCGAGGATGAGACAGGAAAGAAACCAGTGGAAGTTAGGACCAGCCCAAAGGGAGTGACCCTGGGAATATCCTCTGATATCAGTTTTGCTTCAGGGACAGCGGATCTGCAACCGGGTATTATTGATGTTCTTAAGAAACTGGTGCCAACGATTGACGATCCTAACAATGCTTTTCCAGTAGCGATAGAGGGGCACTCAGACAGTGATCCCCTACCGGAAAGATTTCAGGATAAATATCCATCTAACTGGGAACTATCGGCAGCCCGTGCTGCTGCTGTAGTGCGTGAGCTTATGAAATTGGGGGTGGATCCCACCCGCCTCCAGGCTGTCGGTTATGCTCAATATCAGCCTAGGGAAAAACCAACTGACTGGATTCCAACAGAAAAGGATATACCAAAATTTAACAAAACACCGGAGGAAAAAGCACTTAACCGGCGTGTAGAGATAACCTTCTTAGCAAGATAAGAACATCTATTTTTGACCGAGGTAAGGAAATGAGGAGAAATTATGAGAAATAGGATACTATTGACCCTTACACTGTTATTGTGTTTGGGACTTTTCCTGAGCAGCGGAGTGGGTCAGGAATCAACGTATCTTTCCCAGAAACTGATGTTGGAGCAAGATTTGCGTTCGCGCATCGAAAGTGCACTCAGCAAGATTTTGGATGACCAGCGTTACGTTCTGGACGTTACGGTAGACCTGAAATTCACTCCTACCATTAAAGAAGAGGTTACTTACCGGCCAAGTGAAGAGCGTCCTGTTGGGGTAGCAACAGAAGAAGAGTCTTCCAGGGAAAGGGAAAAAGTACCCTCAAGGGAGGAACCTACATCCCGATATACAGGTCTGCCCATACCGGGCTTTGAATTCAGGGACTACGATGAAGGAAAGCCTGTAGTTGAAACTTCACCAGAAGAGACAACAACAGCTCCTGCTACACCTGCTGAAGAGGCGAAAATTCTGACGCAGTCTTACACAGATATAAAGTCGTCTGTTCCAGAGATTTCACAGATGGAGATCAGTTGTATTTTACCAGAAGGATCTGCCCCGGAACTTATAGAGAATGTGCGGCAGATTATCATGGTTGCCTCCCGCTTCGATAGAAGCCGGGGTGATGTTCTTTCCATCATGACCGCTTCCTTTAAAGAGAGGAAGGACGAGAAAACCGCTGAGGCTGTAATACTCCGCACCATTGCTCATAAGATTGATTCCTTAGAGAATGCCCAGACTACAGAAGCGACTACAGAAGGTAGTATGTTGATGGAGGAGTGGCTTCGCTGGCAGGAGGAAGAGCGTTCCCGACGAGAAGAAGAGATGAACATATTGGCTTCTGAGCTGGCAGCCTTAAGAGATAAGCTTGAGGAAAAGGAAGCCGCTGCAGAAATCAGTGAAGAAGAGATACAGTTGGCTCGCATGGACGAATATGCCAAGCAAATTAGTATGTTGCAAACTCGCCTGGACAGTCTTCAGGTAATTGCCAGCCAGGAACAGGAGAATGCCGAAGAATTATCTCAGGTAGATTTAACACCACAGGAATTAGCAGCCGCTCCTGTTCAGGAGGAGGTGTCAGGAGGTATTGATAACCTCCCGATTTATCTAATGAGTGCTATTTCTCTATTGGCTGTTATAGCTTTAGCAGCGGTTATTATTTTCAATGGGCGGTCAAAGCCAAAATATGTTATGCCCCCACCGTGGATGATGCCTCCACCGAAGAAAAAAAAAGTGAAGAAGACCAAGAAGAGTAAGAAAGAAAGTGGGGATCAAGAAGAAGAGCAGGCATTGGCGACACCAGCACCACCACCAGCACCGTCACAGCCGCCGCAACCGGCCATGGAAACAGAGGAAGACACCGCAGTAATGCAATCAGAGATTAAGAGTGCTCGTCAATCGGTCGTGTCTATGAGCGTAGGACAACCTGATACGGCCACATCCATAGTCCGGGAATGGCTAGAGCAAGAGGCGCCCCCTCCGCCGGAACCAGCCCAAACCGCTGAGGCCGGACCTGCTGAACCGGAGGCAGCTGCCGAGGATGAGAAGGGCAAGAAGAAGA
This sequence comes from Fidelibacterota bacterium, assembly GCA_046861645.1. Classification (GTDB taxonomy): domain Bacteria; phylum Fidelibacterota; class Marinisomatia; order Marinisomatales; family UBA2128; genus UBA2128. The sequence goes on from JBHHUM010000004.1 coordinate 17,170, forward strand.
AAAAGAAGAAAAAGTAGGCGAGGGGCTAAAGATAATGATTACAGACTACAATACATTATCAGGTTTGGATAAAATAGCTATTATTTTCACCATCCTTGGTGAGAGCTTGGCAATAAAACTTATTAAAGGACTCCCGGAAACGGACATCAAGAAGATACGAACAAGGATTCGCGAAATGGGAGCTGTCTCTACGGCTGTAAGGAAGCAGGTGGTAGATGAATTTTACCTTTCCTTTCTATCCAAGAAATTCAGCGAAGAGGATGGCGATTCCCAACGCCCATTTCAGTTTCTGGAGGGGATGCCCGACGAGCGTCTTCTTGCTCTGCTGGAGGTGGAAGAACCACGCATTATTGCCTTAGCCCTGGCACAAGTAAGTGCTGATCAACGACGCTTTGTTCTGGATAGACTTCCCCGGGAAGTGACTGGTCGTGTGCTGATCGAGATGGGGGTACTGCATGAGATTCCGCTGGAAGGTGTTGTCAGTATTGCTGCACAGTTGGAGGAAAAATCTCACTTTCTCCCCAGAGGAGTGGATTTCTCCAGGGGTGGTGGCAAGGATATTGCTGAAGTCCTCAGCTCCATGAGTATGGAAGAGGAGGAAAAATATCTGGAAGCTATCGGGCGAGAGTCTCCGGAACTGTTAAAGGAAATCAAAAAATACCACCTCTCTTTCGAAGATATTTTTCAATTTCCTGATACTCTCCTTAGGGATCTTATGAATTCAGTGGAGTTGGATACTATCGCCATGGCTATGAAGGGTTTGGATCAAGCTACAGTGGATCGGGTGATTGAAAATCTTCCCCAGAAGAAGCAGGCTATGTATGAACCTGTGGAAGGAGCTGTGGCCAAGCGTGAAATCGATGCTGCCCGTAAGAATATAGTGACTGCTGCCAGACAAATGGAGGAGGATGGTCGTTTCAGTCTGGAGGATATCCTGGGTGGTGGAGAAATGGTGGAATAGAATCCTCATGTACGATTATTACGGAGAGCCTCTCCCGAAATACCTGTGCGGGAGAGGTTTTCTCTTATTAATAGGGTTGGTATTACTAGGGCTGAATTCTGCTGATGGTTCTGATATGTGGACAAATTCCGTCTCTGGATCCTGGACATTGACCAGTGGAAATACCGAGCAGTCTGAGTATGCGGCGACGGGTTCCTTCTCACGTAAGGGTGATATTAAGATAGGCTCTACCCTGTTGCAGGATACAGAATTGCGGATAGTGCTTTCCCATTCCAGAGGGGTACTTGAGGATAGTCTCTATCAACATGAAGGGGAAGCAACTTTCCTGTTCGATGTCATGGCGCATCAGACGTTTTCACCATTTTTTCTTTCCGGTTGGGAATATGATTCTACCGCAGGTTTAGACTCCCGGCTGGAGGCAGGGCTGGGTCTAAAGTGGGCCTTTGGTAGTGGATTTTCTATTAGCGGAGCGGTATTATTTGAGCTGGAAGATTATAAGGGAGAAGGTCGGGTTTCTCAAATAAGATGGTCTATTCGGCCCAAATACAAAAAAACATTTCCATCAGGAATGTCCGTGGTTTATATGGTATTCTTTAAGCCGATTCAGGGAGATTTCAATAACTATCTGATTAAAAATGACGCTTTTATTGAGTTACCCACCGCTCTACCATGGCTTTCTATAAAACTGACAGTTGAACATGATTATAATTCTCAACCTCCCAGTGATGTTAAAAAGTGGGATAATGAAATCAATATTGGTATAAAGATAAATTTATAAGATGTCGCAGGATATACGAGAGATCAGCAAGTCCAAAACCTCTTACAGGACTATCATTGAGCCCTTCAAGATCAAGTCGGTGGAAGCTATACGGTTGACGAATCGCCCCGAGCGGGAGGAGATTCTAAGGAAAGCTGACTACAACGTGTTTCTGATAAAGGCTCGGGATGTAATTATTGATCTATTAACTGACAGTGGCACCAGTGCTATGAGTGCTGGGCAGTGGAGTGCCATCATGGGTGGTGACGAAGCTTATGCCGGGAGTGACAGCTACGACCGGTTTGAGTCGATGGTGAAGAGCACCTTTGGGTTTAAACACGTTATACCTACGCACCAGGGTCGGGCTGCCGAACGAATATTATTTTCGGTAATGTGTAGGGAGGGAGATATTATTCCCAATAATACTCATTTTGATACGACCCGTGCCAACGTGGAATTTCAGGGAGCTGTAGCTGAGGATATGGTGATAGAGGAGGGCAAAGATCCCCAGAGTCTGCATCCTTTTAAAGGGAATATGGACCTCGAGAAATTAGAGAGGCTCATCAAAAGTGTTGGGAAAGAGAAAATCCCCCTCTGCATGATCACGGTAACAAATAATTCTGGTGGTGGTCAACCAGTTTCGCTGGAGAATATTCGTGCCACGAAAGAGCTGCTCTCCCGCTATGGAATTCCCCTTTACTTGGATGCCTGTCGCTTTGCGGAGAATGCTTATTTTATTAAGCTTCGGGAAAAGGGGTATTCGGGAAAACATGTTCGCGACATCACTTGGGAAATGATGAGTTATGCCGATGGATGCACCATGAGCGCAAAAAAAGATGGTCTTGCCAATATCGGTGGCTTTCTCTGTACTAATGATGATCTTCTGGCTCAGCAGGAAAGGGAATTACTTATTTTGACGGAAGGATTTCCCACGTATGGTGGTCTGGCCGGAAGAGATCTGGATGCCATTGCTGTTGGATTGGAGGAGGTACTTCACGAAGATTATTTACTTTACCGTATTTCCGAGACACGCTATCTTGGTGAACATCTGCAGGAGGTTGGATATCCAATTGTACAACCTCCAGGTGGACATGCTGTTTATATTGATGCCAAAGCGACATTACCCCATATTCCACCATTGCAGTTGCCAGGTCAGGCTTTGGTGGCAGAGCTCTATGCAGCTGCTGGCATACGGGCAGTGGAGATCGGAACATTAATGTTTGGTCGGATTGATCCGGAGACAGAGAAAGAACTGCCTGCAGATATGGAGCTGGTACGACTGGCTATCCCCCGTCGTGTGTATACACAGAGTCATATTGACTATGTTGTTGAAGGATGTAAACGTGTCTGGGAAAACCGGGAATCACTGGTGGGATACCAGATTGTCGAACAGTCTAAGTTTCTGCGCCATTTTACCGCCCGACTTAAACCTATAACCTGACTTACGTCTCATCTTGAGGTGATTCATGAAAACCATATTACCCGGATTACTTATCCTTGCTAGCCTGTACAGCCAATCTTCTAATCGCCTGCATTTTAATTCCTATATAGCCGATACTCACAATGATGTCCTCTTACGTGTATTAAGTGGTGAAGATATTACGGAGTGGACTACCAGCGGTCACTCAGACATCCCTCGCCTTTTGGCAGGTGGTATGGATGCCCAGGTTTTCTCTATCTGGGTTAATCCCTCGGAATTTCTCCCAGACCGAGCTTTCTCTCGGGCAAATGAGATGATTGATGCCCTGGAGGAGGTAGTAGCTGCAGCTCCAGAAAATGTAGGAATTGCGGACTGTTATGCGGATCTAATCCAGTTGGAACAAGAAGGGAAGCTGGCCGCAGTGATCGGAGTGGAGGGAGGTCATGCAATTGAAAGCAGCATTGCCAACCTGGAGGCACTGTATAATCGGGGAATGCGTTACTTGGGGGTAACTTGGAATAATTCTAATTCGTGGGCTACATCAGCAAAGGACGAAGTAGAATCTGATAGCCTAAAATTTAAAGGACTAACTGATTTTGGTCGGAAAATTATTCGCCGTTGTAACGAGTTGGGAGTAATGGTGGATGTGTCTCACGCTGGCGAGCAGACTTTCTGGGATATCCTGGAAATAAGTACCAAACCGGTCATAGCCTCTCATTCTTCGGTCTATGCGCTCTGTCCTCACTTCAGAAACCTTAAAGACGATCAGCTACAAGCAATAAAAAAGAATGGGGGTGTGGTTTTCGTCAACTTTTATCCCGGATATATTGACAGCACTTATAGTCTGAAAGCAACCGATATCCGTGAGAGTCACAAAACAGAATTGGATTCATTAAAATCTCTATACGGGGAGGATTCTGATGACTTTTGGTATGCATCCATAGCTCTTCTTGAGGAAGAATTAGGAGCAGTAGCACCATCTGTGGATGTACTAGTGGATCATATAGATTATATTGCCAAACTCCTTGGTCCTGAGTATGTAGGTTTGGGGTCAGATTTTGATGGTGTGGATGTGCTTCCGCAAGGACTGGAGGATTGTACCAAGTTACCAGTTATTACTAAAAAATTGCAGGAACGGGGTTATTCTGAAAAAGATATTCGCAAGATACTGGGAGGGAATTTCAGGCGGGTATTTAAGGAGGTTGTTGGTTAAGAAACCTTCAAGGTTCGCTAAACCTTGAAGGTTACAATCAGAGCAGGTTACAATCAGAGCAGGTTACAATCAGAGCAGGTTACAATCAGAGAGATAAAAAACTTGAAGTATCATAAAGAAGGTCACTATCATTTGTATAATCGTGGTGTTGACCGTCGGGATATCTTCTTCGATAACAGGGATTATTTATTTTTCCTAAAACGATTTAAATTGTTCAAGACACGATATAAGGTTTCAGTGATATCCTACTGTTTGATGCCTAACCATTTCCACCTCTTTTTAAAACAAAACAGTGAAAAACACTCTATCGGGAAGATGATTGGGGACTTGACAAACTCTTATACAAAAGCAATCAATGTTAAATATGAAAGAATAGGGGTATTATTTGAGGGGCCGACGAAATCTAAATCAGTCGAGGAGAACTCGCATTTTCTTTGGCTGGTGAAGTATATATTGACAAATCCTGTTCGGGCTGGGCTATCTCAAAAAGTTGAGGATTGGGAATACTCGAGCGCCCAAGATCTACTTGGTCTTAGGGATGGAACACTTGTTGAAAAAGGCGAAGTTCTATCTTGGTTTGAATCTCCTTCTCATTTTAGCGATTTTATTCGTGATGAGGGTCTTAAATTTGACTATAGTATATTCTTCTAACAGTTGTTGTAACCTTCAAGGTTCGCCAAACCTTGAAGGTTTATTTAATACTTGATATGGAGTGGAATCTCTGGTTGAAGCTCGCTTTTCAGGTTTTGATCCCAATCATTATTCTTCAGATTTGCCATCCCCCATCCGGTTAGATATACCAGTTTAGCAACCTTTTCCAACTTAGAGAAATTGATCTTATCTCTTGTGTCAGTCGGTTGATGATAGTCTTCGTGGATTCCGGCGAAATAAAAAATGATCGGGATGCCATGCTTAGCAAAGTTGTAGTGATCACTTCGGTAATAAAAACGATTAGGGTCATCGAGGGAATTGTAGCGATAATCGAGCCAAAGATTGTCAATGTATTTAGCTGCTGTTTCATTCATATTGTGCAAGTCTTTACTGATCATATCAGACCCAATAATGTAGATGCTGTCAGGGGCATTTCGACCAATCATGTCAATGTTTAAGTCTGTAATGATATCTTCGAGCGAAATAAAAGGATGTTCGATATAGTAATGTGATCCCAGAAGACCCTTTTCCTCTCCAGCAACAGCTAAAAATAAGAAACTCCGGGGCGCTCGTTTAGAGTTGGAAGCCATCGCCTCTGCGATTTCTAATACTGCTGAGGTTCCAGAGCTATTATCATCAGCGCCGTGCCAGATGGTACCCTTACTATCGATACCGAGGTGATCATAATGTGCTGAAATAATCACAGTTTCGTGACGCAGCTCCGGGTCGTTCCCGGGAAGTAATCCAGCTACATTTTGCGTTACTACTGTTTCTTTGTCAAGAGCTACGGAGAAAAACAGTTTTGAACCGATTATGCTGCTTGAGGTAGAGGTTCCTTCTTCAATCTCCTGTTGCAGTTGACGAAGAGATTTTCCGGTAGCCGAGAGCAGACGGTTGGCTGTCCTTTCATTGATGAAGAAGACGGGAGCCGGTGTCTGCGGTGAAGGTAGAGCCATGGCCTCCTGCATAAGCCATCGTTCCCACCGCTTTAATCGGTCTGAAAACAGGGTCTTTGAACGGGGGTTAAAAGTAATAAGAATAGCAGCAACTCCATTACTCCGGGCGGTGGCAATTTTTTGTCGAACATCACCGAGATGGGTTTCTGTCTCGCCAGTGAAGTAGTCTGATCCGGGGATTTCCGGTTGGCCATCGATGATCAGCACAACCTTATCTTTGACATTAATTTCAGCATATTCGTCCCATTCATGTTCTGGGGCCGTGATACCATAGCCGGCAAAGACCAGTGGAGCCTGTCCTTCTACCGATCCAGTAAGCCCTCGTGGGGAAACAAAAAAATCTTCACCGTACTGGAACTTCTCCCGCGACCAACCTTCAGCCTGGTTCTCGATTAGCATCAAACGAATATCATCAGTAAGTTGAATTTTGATGACTTCAAACTTTTGGAAATAGGTACCCTCTGCCCCAAATGGTTCGAGACCAAAACGGCGAAATTGGGAAGCGATATATTCGGCGGCGACCTGAAGTCCAGGTTGACCTGTCCCACGACCGGCAGCTGCGTCCGAGGATAAAAAGTCGAGGTGAGCCTGCAGGTCACGAGCATTGATTGTATTCATACCAGTGGCGGCTGCAGCTACGTTTAAGAGAGCGCCTGTAGAAGTGGGGCCTTGTCCATACAGCAAAGTAGATAAGAGCAGAAGTTGTGGGATATTCTTAAGCAAGGTACGAGAAATTACAGTTTTGGAGACTAAGAAAAAAGTGTGGATGTAGGAAGATAGAGTAACGAAATTCGCACTCAGGCTGGAGGACGACATGAAAGGACTAAAGGACAGAGTTGTATTAGTCACAGGTGCCGGGCAGGGGATCGGCCAGGCTACAGCAGTTCGCTTTGCTGACGAAGGATCTAAGGTGATTGTGGCTGAATACAATGCTGATACAGGTGAAGCCGTAACGACCCAGATTAACAAGAGTGGCGGTGAAGCCCTATTTGTTCAAGTGGATATTGCCCATCCGGAGAGCGTAAAGGCCATGGTATCGCAAGTGATGACTACGTTTGATCACCTGGATGTTTTGGTAAATAATGCGGGGGTTATCAAGGATAATACCCTGCAGAAAATGACCGAGGAAGAGTTCGACCGGGTTTTGTCTGTGAATCTTAGAGGCACCTACAATTGTACACAGGCCGCAGCAGAAATAATGCGTGAGCAGGGTTCCGGCGTGATCCTGAATGCAGCTTCAGTAGTGGCTCTTTACGGTAATTATGGTCAGACGAACTATGTGGCTTCTAAAGCTGGTATTATTGGTATGACGAAGGTTTGGGCTCGGGAATTGGGTAAGGACGGAATTCGAGTAAATGCAGTAGCACCCGGGTTTATTGCCACGGATATGACCGCTGGTATCCCTGACAGTGTCTTGGAAATGATGATGAAGAAAGTTCCACTTCGCAGGATGGGTGAAGCTGAAGAGGTAGCGTCTGTTTATGCCTGGTTGGCCAGTGATGATGCCAGTTATGTCACCGGAGCGGTAATCAGTGTTGATGGTGGAGTGGTGGTTTGATTGTTGCCTCAGAGATTATAGGGAGTACTCATGGAGATCGAGAAGAGTTCAACAGAGTATAAGATTAAGGCAACCAATCGCATGATCAATAGAGTGGTTTCTGAAATATATGGTTTGATTGAAGAAGAGGTAATGATTGTGTAAGAAAGCTTTAGTTAAGATCAATTTCCTTTTTTCACTTACCATCAATCAGGTTTGTGACATGTACCTTTATCGTCCTCAAGTACATCTGAGAATAGACTCTTATTCAGAACCCCTTTCCTGATGGGTTTGTAGAAATCTGCTACTGGAAGTAGAACTTTACTTGGGTATCTATAGGGATTCAATATCCCTATTTTTTTCTTCAAGGTTTTTCGCACAATCTTTATCGGTTCAAGAAGGTCACTGTCGTTGGAAACCACCACTCCAACATCATATTTATCCTGATAGGCGTCGTTAAGAAGATGTGTGGCAAGATTGACATCCGAGCCTTTTTCCTCTGTTTTGATTACGTGGGCATACCTGTTTTTCCCGATTGGGTTTACCAGGGGTAGTCTCACGGAATGTGAAAGGAAGTGGCCGTAAGTTATTTTCTTTATATTTCAACCTCTTTTTGAAATCCTGTCTTACTTGGGTTATGGCTAATACCATTCACCTCAAGAAGAACAGTATTAAATAAATGTATGCTTCCCCAACTGTTCATCACAACACATTTTTATCCTTAAAGTAAGATCCACTCAAAGGACGGTCTCGCAGCCTGCACCGAAGTGACAGGGGTGATAAGGAATTCGACCCTTGGGACAAAGTTATTGGTTATTTCTCTTATATTTTATTCTCTTATTACAATCCCGCAGAAGTGGGGCGATAGCTACATGTTGGTAAGTACTGCCTGTGCCGCCGCCAGTCTGGCAATAGGCACACGGAAAGGCGAGCAGCTGACATAATTTAATCCTGTCCTGTGACAGAAGTCTATGGAGTCGGGGTCTCCACCGTGCTCGCCACAAATCCCTACCTTTAACTCTGGACGTGCAGATTTTCCTTTCTCTACTCCGATTTTCACCAATTGTCCTACACCATCCTGATCTAGCGACTGGAATGGATCGTGAGAGAGAATTTTTTCCTCCAGATAGGTAGGCAGAAATCCCCCGATATCATCCCGAGAGAAGCCAAAGGTTGTCTGTGTAAGATCATTGGTACCAAACGAGAAGAACTCCGCAGTTTTCGCCACTTCATCTGCTGTTAAACAGGCCCGGGGGATCTCAATCATAGTTCCTACGAGGTAGGGGAATTCAATACCGGTTTCTTGGGTAACGTCTTTAGCTATCTTCCGCACCAGATTTTCCTGATGGCGAAACTCAGCGGCAGTACTGATGAGAGGAATCATAACCTCAGGGAAGACTTCGACACCTTCCTGGGTGAGTTTCACCGTTGCCTCAAAAATTGCTCGGGCCTGCATTTCGGTAATCTCAGGATAAGCAATGCCCAGGCGGCAACCCCGATGCCCTAACATGGGATTCAATTCATGGAGAGCTTCAATACGAGCTTTCAACTTTCCTTCCTCTACATGGAGCTCTTGGGAGAGATCTCTGATCTGCTCATTGGTTAAAGTAACGAATTCATGTAGTGGTGGGTCCAGGAGTCGGATCGTAACGGGAAAGCCGTGCATGGCTTTAAGAATATCGTAGAAATCCTGTCGTTGAAACGGGAGGAGTTTCATAACAGCTTGGCGGCGAGCTTCTTCAGTTTCGGCGACAATCATTTCCCTCATGGCGGTAATGCGCTCAGGATCAAAGAACATATGTTCAGTTCGGCACAGTCCAATTCCTTCTGCGCCAAAGGCGCGGGCCTGCATAGCATCCTCCGGGCGCTCGGCATTCGCCCGTATACTAAGAGACCTTACCTCATCTGCTAATTCCATGACTCTTAGGAAGGCTTTATTGTTAAGGGGATCCGCTGGGACGAGGGGTAAGATGTCACGATAGACATTTCCTTTGGTACCATTCAGGGTGATCCAATCACCCTCATTCAGTACCTGTCCGTTAACTGTGATAATCTTCTTGGCACGGTTAATATTCAGGGCGCCGCAGCCAACGATGCAGCACTTGCCCCACCCCCGAGCTACCAGTGCTGCATGGCTGGTCATGCCACCTTTAGCGGTCAGAATAGCGGCGGCGGCATGCATTCCATGGACATCCTCTGGAGACGTTTCGTTTCTAACCAGTACGACCTGTTTGCCGTCTGCTGCCCAGGTTTCAGCATCATCCGCAGAAAAGACAATTTGTCCGCTGGCGCCGCCGGGACCGGCGGGTAAGCCCCGGGCCAAAACCTTTGTACTGGCTTCTGCATCAGGATCAACTATTGGATGCAAAAGTTCGTCCAGATGATCTGAGTTTACTCGTTGCAGGGCTTCTTCTCTTGAAATTAAGTCCTCGTCATACATGTCTATTGCCATTTTAATGGCAGCAAAGCCATTACGCTTCCCGACCCGAGTCTGCAACATCCATAATCGACCGTCCTCAATGGTAAATTCGATATCTTGCATATCACGGTAGTGAGTATCCAAGTGCTTCTGAATCCTGTCAAGCTCAACATAGAGTTCGGGCATGGTCTCTTCCAGAGAGGGAAGATTTGCGTTTTTTCTGGTTTTACCGGCGATGTTAATTGGATAGGGAGTCCGTGTACCAGCCACGACATCTTCTCCCTGAGCATTAGACAACCATTCCCCGTAGAACATGTTTTCACCTGTAGCGGGATTACGGGTGAAAGCCACGCCAGTGGCAGATTTTTCGCCCGTATTTCCAAACACCATGGCCTGTACGTTCACAGCAGTACCCATCTCGTCCGGTAAGCCTTCAATCCGGCGGTAGGCTACAGCCCGTTTTCCATTCCAGGACTGAAAGACTGCGCCGATTCCTCCCCAGAGCTGATCATAAGGATCATCTGGAAATTCTTCACCCAAGACGTCCCGAACGGTTGCCTTAAAAGATTCAGACAACTCTTGCCAGTCATCACCGTCCAACTCCGTATCCTGTGAAACGCCCTTGGCTGCTTTGCGTTTTTCTATCTGCTCTTCCAGCCTTTCTCGTATCCCTATGCCGTCCTTAGGTTCAATGTCTGCCGCTTTTTCCATTACTACGTCAGAATACATCATGATGAGGCGGCGATAGGCATCGTATACAAAACGGGGATTCTGTGTTCTTTCAATAAGTGCTGGTATGGTTTTTGAAGTGAGACCCACATTCAGAACAGTCTCCATCATTCCAGGCATTGATATGGCTGCTCCGGAACGGACGGAAACCAGCAAAGGGTTCCGGGAATCTCCAAACTTCTTCTCCATGATAGCTTCTACGCTTTGTAGAGCATCTGACACTTGATCTTTCAACTCGGGAGGATATTTTTTATTGTGATCATAAAAGTAAGAACAAACTTCTGTTGAAATTGTAAAGCCGGCCGGTACCGGAATACCCAAGTTAGTCATCTCAGCGAGATTAGCACCCTTACCTCCTAATAAAGCTTTCATCTCTACATTACCATCAGCCTTGCCGCTACCGAACCTGAAAACATACTTTTTCATAGTGATATCCTTTTTTCTGACAGAAGAGTCATAATACAAGTCGCAAATTTAATGTGAATTATCCGACAGCAAAATGAATATAGAGGCATTGATGAGATTTCTTTGCATAAATCTATAATATTAGGTGCCAAGGAACTCTGCTGACTATACCTTGCTCAGGATTAAATTTCTTTGAACCAAACTTGATCAACTATTGAATCCGATAACAAAGTGTGAGGTAGCGAGACGTATTTCGGTTGATTTTAACAGGAATCGTCGTTACCATTTACTTTCCTAAAGGAAAGGTCTACGATGTCTAAAATCATGTGGCAAGCGACAACTGATCAGGTGCAGCAGACTCAGATGGATCAGTTCCGGAAGCGCATTAACGAAAACTATGAATTGCAGTTAGAAAGCTACAATCAACTGCACGATTGGTCGATTAACCATATCCCCGAATTCTGGGCGGAGATATGGACTTGGAGTGGAGTCATTTATTCGGAGCCGTACCGGGATGTTGTGGATAATCTGACCAAAATGCCGGGAGCCAAGTGGTTTTCAGGAGCACGTCTAAATTTTGCTGAGAATTTGCTTCGCTATCGTGACGAGCAACCGGCGTTAATATTTCAGGGAGAAGATCAACCGCTGCTCACCCTCACTTATGAGGAGCTTTATAATGCTGTGACCAGAATGGCTAGTGCCCTTCGCCGAGAGGGTGTAGGAGTTGGTGACCGGGTAGCAGGTTTCATACCTAATATGCCTGAAGCTGTCATTGCCATGTTGGCCACTGCCGCCATCGGGGCAATTTGGAGCTCATCTTCTCCCGATTTTGGAATTAGAGGTGTGCTGGATCGCTTTACCCAGATCAAGCCCAAAGTACTTTTTTCTGCTGACGGTTATTTTTACAATGGCAAAGTCTTCAGTTCCCTGGAAAAACTGCAAGGCATCCTTCATGAACTCCCCAGCGTAGAACACGTGGTTGTGGTTCCTTATACGGCAGAGTCTGTTGATTTGTCAGCCATAAGCAACAGTATCCTTTATCAGGATTTTCTCGATGTTGGAGAAGATTCGGTGTTGGAGTTTGTCCAACTTCCCTTTGATCACCCTTTATATATCATGTATTCATCTGGCACTACAGGTCTCCCAAAATCCATTGTTCACAGTGCCGGAGGAACACTCATCCAGCATTTAAAGGAGTTGCGTCTACATACTGATCTTCGACGAGGAGACACAATATTTTACTTCACCACCTGTGGCTGGATGATGTGGAACTGGTTGGTGAGTTCTCTGGCTGTCGGAGCAACGGTAGTTCTTTACGACGGTTCACCGTTTTATCCCGATCAAAGTGCCATGTGGCAAATGGCTCAGGATTTGAGGATCTCTGTTTTTGGTACCAGTGCCAAGTTCATAGCTGCCTGCCAGGAAGCAGGGCTGGCCCCAGGAAAGAATTTCGACCTCAGCAGTTTAAGAGCTATCCTTTCTACTGGCTCACCATTAGTGGAGGAGAATTTTGATTATGTTTACACTAAGATAAAGAGAGAGGTTCTCTTGGCGTCCATTTCAGGGGGGACGGATATTATTTCCTGTTTTTCGTTAGGCAACCCCACTTTACCGGTCTATCGAGGTGAACTCCAGTGTCGGGGGCTGGGAATGAACGTCCTGGCTTACGATGATAATGCACACAGCATCGTCGCTGAGAAAGGTGAATTGGTCTGTGCCTCGCCTTTTCCCTCTATGCCCATTGCCTTCTGGAATGATCCTGATGGAGAGAAATACCGCCGAGCCTATTTTGCCGATTTCCCTGGGGTATGGACGCACGGGGACTATATAAGGATAAATGAGCACGGCGGTGTGAAGATATTTGGTAGGAGTGATGCTACTCTAAATCCTGGGGGTGTTCGGATAGGGACAGCGGAGATTTACCGTGTAGTGGAGGCTCTTCCAGAAGTGGCGGACAGTCTCGTGGTGGGACAGAAATGGGCAGAAGATGAAAGGGTCATTCTATTTGTAAAGATGAGTGCAGGGTATTCTTTGACGAAGGAGATTGTTACCCGTATCCGGCAGATTATCCGCTCAGAATGTTCACCCCGACATGTCCCCGCCAAGGTGCTGCCTACAGAGGACGTTCCCTATACCATCAATGGTAAGAAGGTGGAAATAGCTGTCAAGAAAATCATTCATGGTGAGGAGGTACTAAACCGGGATGCCCTGGCTAATCCTGAGTCTCTCGAGCTGTATAAACACATACCGGAGCTGGAAGAATGAATCGTGAGGTCATTGGAAAAACCTATCCCCCGGTGTCCTACGAAGTGTGTCGGGAAAAGATTCGGGAATATGCCCGTGCCACTCTGCAGAAAAATCCGCTGTACACTAACCCGGAATTTGCTCGTAGCTCTTCCTATGGTAACATTGTAGCTCCTCCTATGTTTGCTGCGGTTTATTGTGGGGAAATCTTTAACCAGGTCTTCTTTGATAAAGAGCTGGGAATCCATCTGCCGCATATAGTTCATGGGGAGCAGGAGTTTGTATTTGTTGAAGTTGTCCGCTCGGGAGATGTAATCACCTCGGTGGCACAAGTGGTGGATGTCTTTTCCCGGGAGAGCAGTACGGGCGGTGTAAATGAGTTTTGTGTCGTAAAGACTGAGTCGAGGAATCAGAATGGGGAGCTGGTTTCTACGGGAAAATGGACTGTAGTAGAGAGAGGAATTTAGAAATGCGCGCAGTCAAAGAGCGGTTTATAACTATTGATAAGTATTTACCTCTGTACTATGCAGGCGCCAGTGGAGATTTTAATCTGATCCACATCGATCCAGAGTTTGCCCGAGGACAGGGTTTGGAAAGCAATATTTTGCAGGGACTATGCACTTTAGGTATTGCCACAGGACTTCTGATTGGTGATCGTGATCCTGCTATCCTCAAATCCATCAAGGTACGGTTTGCCAATCCAGTTCTTCCGGGAGATAGACTTACGTTTACTATAGAAGAAACTGCAGGTGAAGTTCAATTTACCGCCGTAAATCAAGGCGGTGTAGTGGTTCTGGAAAACTGTTCAGCAGAACTGCACTGACGCCGCCATGTCGGCTCAAATTCTCGTATATGGTATCACATTAGGGTGCGTGTATGCTCTCGTAGCGCTGGGGCTGGTACTGATCTACCGGGCAACAGAACTGGTCAACTTTGCCCAGGGCGAGATGATGATGTTAGCAGCTTATGTCTTCTTTACTTTTAATTCTGCCGACGTGGGATTATTGGGGTCAGTGTTAGGCTCTTTACTGTTTGCTACAGTCTTGGGTATTCTGATGAATTTCATTATCAGTCGTCCTCTTATTGGCAAGCCTGTCTTTGCGCAGATCCTGGCCACTATTGCCCTGTCGATCGTATTACGGAGCCTGACCGGGGTCATCTGGACTCACGAGGATCAGTTTATGCATCCACCACCCGTTAGCATGGTACCGTTGAGATTAAGTTTTCTGCAGGTATCACCTTACCAACTGGTAATAGTAGGGGTGTCTATATTCCTGGTTGTGTTACTGTATCTTTTTCTAAACCTTACTCGCTTTGGGACGGCTATTAAAGCCACCTCCGAAAGTCCCGTAGCTGCTCAACTTATGGGAATTCCCATCAAGCGTATTTACGTTGTAGTATGGATACTTTCCAGCGTGACCAGTGCCGTGGCCGGGATCCTCATCGTTCCGCAGTTTGGTTTACAGCCCATGTTGGGATCTCGCCTGCTGATGATGGCGCTTCCAGCTGCTGTGTTGGGAGGTTTCGGCAAGCTGGAAGGCGCCATTGCAGGAGGGTTAATACTGGGAATTCTGGAAAGCATGGCTACAGTTTATCTATCAACGAGTGTTTACGACATCTTCCCCTGGCTTATTCTTATTCTAATGCTACTGATTCGACCCGATGGCTTGTTGGGTACACCGGAAAGGAAGAGGGTATGAAAGATCGTTATGCGGACGAGAGGATTTGGTGGATACCTCTGGTCATTGGTATAACCCTCCTTCTTCCTAAGGGGTTAGACAGTTATTTCACTTATGTATTTAACCTGGCTGGTATTGCAATAATTGTGGCTGTTGGCCTGGACCTGTTGTCAGGATATACGGGGCTGATTTCCTTGGGACATGCAGCCTTTATGGCTGTAGGAGCTTATACTTCCGCCGTTTTGATGGTGCACTTCGGTTGGCCTTTTATTTTGTCAGTACCTGCGGCGGGACTGGTAGCCTTGCTGGCGGGTGTCGCACTGGGATTTCCTGCCCTCCGCATCTCTGGATTATATCTTGCCATTGTGACCATGGGTTTTGGTGTTGTTGTACACAGGATCATAATTGAACTTCAGGTATGGACGGGTGGTTCTGACGGAATGCCCGTACCAGCGGCGGAGATTCTGGGTGCAGAAATAACATCTGATCGCTCCCTCTACTATCTTATCTATGCAAACGCCATTATTTTAATCATGGTCGCTAAAAAGTTAATGGCTACCAAAATAGGTCGGGCTTTGGTAGCCATCAGGGATAGTGAAGAAGCGGCTCAGACCGCAGGTATACATCTGGCAAGATATAAGGTTTTAATATTTGCAGTAAGTGCATTTTATGCCGGGATCGGCGGAGCTCTATATGCCCACACCATCCGGTTCATAACCACGGACTACTTTAGTATTCTTCTTTCCATTCAATTTTTGGTTATGGTCATTGTTGGTGGCATTGGTTCGATCTATGGTGCTGTATTAGGAGCCCTATTCATTACTTTTTTACCAGAACTTATTCGTGTCATAAAAGACTTTCTGCCTCCTGGAATAGCTCAATTCAATGATCTGCAGGCAATCTCTTTCGGTTTAGTCATGCTTTTCTTTATTTTGTTTGAACCATTGGGGCTCTACCGGAGATGGCTGAAAATCAAAGTATATTGGAGATTATTCCCCTTTAATCCCAAACAACGTGGTAAAACGAATTATTGACAGTATGGATAACTTTAACTACAATTAGAGAAGCTTAAGTGAGTTAGTGGTACGAGTGAGAAACAGGAGGGTACGAACATGAAAAAAGTAACTTGGATCGTGGTTGTTCTTTGGGTCATAGTAGAAGTTGCTATGGGCAGTGAGCCAGAGATGAGCCCCGGTGTGACGGATGACGAAATCCTGATTGGTAACATCCAGGATTTGAGTGGTCCCATGGCCTATCTTGGTAGTGAAATTAAGCATGGTGCCGAACTGTATTTCCGCCATGTAAATGAGTCCGGTGGGGTCTATGGTCGTAAGATTAGAATGATCACAGAAGATCACCAGTACAATCCAGCTATGAGTCTGGCAGCGGCCAAGAAACTTCTTGACCGGGATGGTGTTTTTTGCCTGTTCAATGTGATAGGTACGGCCACCGCATCAGCCCTTTTCAATCTGGTGGAGGAACAGGGTGTACCATTTATCGCTCCAGCTACCAATTCCAGCACCATGTCAAATCCCCCGAAGAAGTATGTCTTTGCCACCGATACTCCCTATGATGCCCAGGGTAGAATCCTGTGTAACTATCTGGCACAGCGAGGTGACGAAAACCTCAAGGTTGGGATTATTTATCAGGATGATGATTTCGGCAAGGATTGCCTGAAGGGTGTACAGGAAGGTGCGGCGGCACATGGCTGGGAATTTGTTGGTGCAGAGCCATTCCAGCGGGGTAGTGCCCCGACTTTTGGACCCCATTTGACCAGTTTGAGGAACAAAAGTGCCACACATATCTTTCTCGGACTTGTCCTCGAAACCGTGCATGTGTTGAGAACCGCCGAGGCATTGGGATACACACCTCAGTTTCTTGGCTTTGCACCAGCGTCTGACCCCCGCATCGCCCAGAAAGCGGGTACTGCTGCTGAGGGATTCATCAGCAACATCTACATGGTACCACCTCAGCATCCTGATCATCCTGCAGCTGTGCTATACCGTGAATTACTACAGAAGTATGATCCTGAGCACCAGATAGGTTTCTATAATTTCTATGGCTTTGCGGCTGCCCAGGTATTGGTGGAGGGTCTACAGCTATCCGGTCCTGATTTAACGAGGGAAGGTCTCGTAGCAGGAATGGAGAAGATGAAGGACTTCCAGGGCAGTCCTCACCCGGCGATCACCTATGGGCCGGGAGACCGAGCCGGGGGCTCTAAAACCATTGTTCTACAGGTTAAAGAAGGTGTTCCTACCCCAGTCACAGGGTTTTTAGGGGAATAAACTCTATCCGGTTTAGCTGGAGAGGGAGGCGTCATTTCGGTATTGTTTTCAGCGCAGGATATCTACGTTCATTTTGAGGGACTCGTCGCTCTGAATGATTTTTCCCTATCTGTGGACAGGGGAGAGATTGTTGCCTTAATTGGCCCCAATGGCTCTGGTAAAACTACTTTTTTCAACACCATCTCTCGTTTTGTATCTTCGGAACGGGGACTTATTACCTTTGGTGGACAGGACATCACCTATTTTTCCGCACACCAGGTGTCTGAACTTGGTATTGCTCGAACTTTTCAGAATCTTGAGCTATTTCCCTATTTAACAGTTCTTGAGAATGTTCTGGTGGGTACTCATGGCAGAGTGTCCCTGGGACAGGCGATGAAGAATATGGTCTCCAGAGCCGAGCGTCAGCGACAGGAGTTCATGGCTCTGGAGATACTTGACTTTTTAGGCATTTCTGGATTCGAGCAGAGTAGTCCGGCTGGACTTCCCTTTGGTATACAAAAACTTGTGGAGTTAGCCCGCGCACTGGCTGTTAAGCCTATCTTTATCCTTCTGGATGAACCGGCAGCTGGGATGAATGAGCAAGAGACTAGGGAGATCGGAAGAATCATTACTGACATCCGGGATGAATTGGGAATAACGGTATTGCTCGTGGAGCATGATATGAGTTTAGTCATGGATATCTCTGATCGTGTAGCGGTAATGAATTCTGGAGAACTTCTGGCTGAGGGTAAACCGGAAGAAGTAAAAACTGATCTACAGGTGTTAGAAGTATTTTTAGGTGCTGGATTTGAGAATCGGGATCATGCTTAAGCTCAGGGGAGTAGAGACTTATTACGGTAAAATAAAAGTCCTACAGGGTATCAGCTTATCTATACATCAGGGGCAGTTCGTTACGGTTTTAGGTTCTAATGGAGCCGGTAAAACAACCCTTCTGCGAACCATTAGCGGTGTAGTTCAGGCGGAGTATGGAGAGATTGTTTTCGAAAGCCAACGAATTGAGAAACTTGATCCGGAGGATATTGTCCGTCTGGGTGTGGTACATGTTCCACAGGGTCGCATGATTTTCAGTGAGTTGAAGGTGGTGGATAATCTACTGTTAGGTGGGTATACATTCACACAAGAGGGCAGTTTGGATGAAGTGTTCAATTATTTTCCCGTTCTGAAGCACAGGCTTAATCAATATGCCGGTACCCTTTCCGGTGGAGAGCAACAGATTTTGGCGATTGGTCGGGCCATTATGGCGAGGCCTAAATTACTCTTACTGGATGAGCCGTCTTTAGGATTGGCGCCACAATTGGTGCAGGAGATTATGGAAATTTTAAAAAGATTACATAAGGGTGGTTTGACCATTCTACTTGTAGAGCAGAATATCCATCATGCTCTTAAAATTGCAGATTATGCCTATGTAATGAGGAATGGAAAAATCTTCATGAGTGGAGAACCAGAAGTAATTCTGGAGGAAGAGCAGGTTCGGGAATCGTACTTGGGCCGGGGAAAAGGGAAGTACACCAGGCGGGCGAAAATATGGGGTCGTTAGTAGAGCAATCGCTCTCAGAAAAGGTACGGAGTGTGCCAGCTATGCTTACATGGTGGAGTCAAAATAAACCAGATAAAGAAGCACTTTATCACAAAGAAAGGGGGTGGTGGCAGCCGTTAACTTGGCGGGAATATCAGCATCGTGTTGATTCTACTGCGGCGGGACTCCTGGCAACCGGGATTACCTCTGGTGATCGAGTAGCTATTCTGTCACTTACCAGGTTGGAATGGGTTTTAGCTGACCTGGCGATCATGAGTTGTGGAGCTATAACCGTACCAATCTATCCCACGAACACCTCAGCTCAGTGTGAGTATATCATCAGACATGCGGAGTGCTGTGCTATCTTCCTGGAAGATCAGGAACAGCTGGATAAGCTCCTCGAGGTGTGGGATCGTGTACCCCAAGTAAAGAAAGCCATTATTTTTGAGCGTTGTAAAAGTGACGATGACCGAATCATGTCATTCAAGGAGTTGGAGTTAGTTTCCGCAGACATAGCAAGCGTGGCAGCCGTCAGGGAAAAAATTAGAAGTAAAGATATTGCAACAGTGGTGTACACTTCTGGAACCACTGGTCCGCCCAAAGGGGTGATTTTAAGTCATAGAAATATTGTGTTCATGGCACGTCAAATCGCCGCTTTTATGAAGTTGACCCCAGACGATCTATCCGTGGCTTATCTTCCCATGGCGCATATCGCTGAACGCTTGGTGGGGGCCTTCATCAAACTTGCCAGTGGAGCCCGGACGGCTTTTGCAGAAAGTATGGATGATCTCTTATTCAACATGAAGGAGGTGGGGCCCACGTTTCATTTTGGAACTCCTCGCGTGTACGAGAAATTTCATGCCAAGATTACCACAGCGATTGATGATGCCACTACCTTGCAGAAAGCTGTATTTCGTTGGGCGGAGCGATCCGGTGACAGGGATAAAAACTTACGCTTAGCTCATAAAACCAAGCCGTTAAGTCACCAACTGCTTCATGGACTCCTCGATTGGTTAGTTTTGCGCAAGGTGAGGAAGTTTATGGGAGGAAAGTTGAGATTTTTAGTTTCCGGTGGTGCCCCCATAAGTCCAGAGATTCTCTCGTGGATGCAGAACATGGGACTGAACATTTTCGAGGTCTACGGATTAACGGAGTCAACAGGTCTGATTGCTGTAAATCGAACCGATGATAATCGTCTGGGTTCTGTAGGAAAGGTGTTAGCAGAAACTGAGATGCGCATCGCTGCAGATGGGGAAATCCTGACCAGGGGGGAGCATGTCTGTCAGGGATACCTGGGAAATCCGGATGAAACTGCCGCCCTCATTAGTGCTGAGGGGTGGCTGCATTCCGGAGATATTGGGAGAGTAGATGAAGACGGCTACCTCTGGATTACCGATCGGAAAAAAGATCTAATCATCACCGCTGGTGGGAAAAATGTAGCCCCCCAGAATATTGAGAATCTCATGAAAACGTCTCGGTATATCAGTCAATTTATGGTCTTTGGCGATCGTCGTAAATACCTGGTGGGATTACTGACCCTGGATGAGGATGAAATTACCAAGTTTGCCCGGGATAACGGTTTGATATATAGAGACCTCAGAGACCTTACTCAACAGAACGAAGTTAATCAACTCATTGGAAGAGAGATCACTCGGCTGAATAAGCAGTTGGCATCATACGAAACCATAAAAAAATTCAAAATTCTGGAAGAGGAATTATCTCAAGATGATGAAGAAGTAACCCCGACTTTGAAAGTTAAGCGGGATGTAGTGCAGCATCGATACAATAATTACATTGAGGAACTCTATGCAAATGTCTGAATTAGTGCTTGAAAGATCTCACTCCCGTAAATACCATGGCAATCCCGTGTTCGTCACACGCCTCGATAACCTCTTCATCCCTGATTGATCCTCCCGGCTGGATAATAGCTTTGATTCCGGTACTGCCAAGCTTGTCAATGCTGTCACGGAAGGGAAAGAAGGCGTCTGAAGCCAGGATGGCGTCATTTAGTTTATCTCCTGATTTGCGGATGGCGATTTCCACAGCGTCCACGCGGGAGACCTGACCGGGTCCAATGCCTAAAGTGGTATTGTCTTTCGCGGTAAGAATGCCGTTGGACTTGACGTGTTTCAGCACTTTCCAGCCGAAGAGCATGTCAGCCATGTTTTGATGTGACGGCTTTGCCTTTGTTACGGTATTTAAGTGTTCAATTGTTATAGTGTTAACGTCTGTCTCCTGAACTAAAAGACCGCCATCCACATACTTGAATTCCAGATTGGGATTACGGGCGCCAAAATCACCAATCTCCAAAACACGGAGATTTTTCTTCTTAGTGAATAGTTCCAGAGCTCCACTTTCAAAATCAGGTGCCAGCACAATCTCGATGAATATCTTACGGAGAGCTTCGGCGATTTCCGTAGTGCACGTTCTGTTGAGAGCGACAATACCACCAAAGGCCGAGAGGGAGTCAGCGTTGAAGGCACGATGAAAGCAGTCGGTAATATCGTCTCCTGTTGCAACGCCGCAAGGATTGGCGTGTTTTACCACCACACAAGCTGGTTCAGTGAATTCCTTCACACAGTCGAGAGCGCCATCAGCGTCCATAATGTTATTATAAGAGAGCTTTTTGCCCTGGTGAATCGTGGCATTCAGGATATTCGGACCTGAGGAGATAGGCACCGAGTAAGCAGCCGCCTGCTGATGAGGGTTCTCACCGTAGCGGAGGTCGTAGTATTTGGTGTAGGTTAGAGAGAAATTGTCGGAAAGGGGTTCATCTTTGAGATAATTGTGAATGATTGCGTCATATTGGGCGGTATGTCCGAAAGCTTTGGCGGAAAGGTGTCTGCGAGTTTCAAACGTAAGTCCACCTTCGGTTTTGAGTTTTTCCACCACCCAGTTGTAATCTGCAGGATCAACAACCACACCGACCCATCCGACATTCTTAGCAGCGCTGCGGATCATGGTGGGGCCGCCGATGTCAATATTTTCCACTGCCTCATCAAGAGTAACATCAGGTTTCCGAATAGTGTCGGCGAAGGGGTAGAGGTTGCAGACCACCAGGTCAATCCACTTGATGTTTTGCTCTTTGGCAACTTCAGCGTGCACGTCTCTCAAGCCGAGAATTCCCCCTTCTATCAGGGGGTGTAGAGTCTTCACCCGCCCACTCATAATCTCGGGAAAGCCTGTATAGTCGGAAACTCTCGTGATGGGGATACCCGCGCTCTGGAGTCTTTTTGCTGTTCCCCCTGTGGAAAGAATTTCAACATCTAAGTTCGCAAGCCCCGTTGCGAATTCAACAATTCCATCTTTGTTCGAAACGGATATAAGGGCGGTTTTAATGTTTGTTTTTTCTGTATTCATGAATTACTCCATGGACCTTCTTTGTTTTGAAATATTCGGATAGCTTGAAGAAAGGCATCCCCTTCCAGCTCTTGGACTTTTGTTTTCAGTGATTCTGGAGTGTCTTCTGGAGACACCGTACATTTCTTCTGTACCACAATAGGACCGGCATCCACTTCAGCCGTGACAATGTGGATCGTACAACCTGTCTCGGCATCATGATTTTTAAGTACTTCTTCGTGGACATTCATATCCATACCTCCAGCGTACTTTGGAAGGAGAGAAGGATGGACATTCAGAATACGGTTGTTCCAATGTTGGCAAAACCAGGGTGAGAGAATTCGCATGAATCCGATGAGGAGAATGAGTTCCACACCTTTAGCTTCCAGTAGTTCTGTCATCTCTCGATCGAACTGCTCCCGTTCCTTCCCCTTGTGACTTATATAGACGGTATCGATATTGTGGTTTCGGGCACGCTCCAGGATGTAAGATTTCTTACGATTGCTGATGACGATTTCTACGGATGCGTCGAGTCTTCCGTCTGTTATGGCATCAATGATAGCTTGTAAGTCAGTCCCTTTTGTGGAGCCGAGGACGCCGAGTTTTGTGATTGACATGTTAGCCCTTAAGTAATTGTATGTGTTCTATTCTCTTTCTACAGCTTCTTTTACAACCCACTCTAATGTGGGCATGGGTAAAAAATTCTCTTCTGTTTTAAAACAAATCATTTACGCTTGAAAATATCAGCAAAATAAATGCATAACTCATCTAAAGACGGTGAATGAAATCTTCAACAGACATTCCTGATTTGCGAATCAAAGTACGTAACAAGCCGGGCCCAAGTTCTTTATGTTGTGGAATGGAAAGTGAAAAAATTGACCTTTTTTTGTCATAACAACATGACTGCCCTTTTGTCGCGATGCAGTCCATCCGCATTTTCAAAATATTTTAACAGCTTTTGCTCCCGATACTTTTGGTAATTTAGGCATGCGATGGTAGAGCTAATTCCATCGTGTCAATTGTAATTGGGAGACCGTGTTTTTTTCGTTCTTCTATGCACAATTCAATAGCTTCACGTTTATTAGCAATGGCTTCACTTTTAGTTTTTCCTTGACTAACACAGCCGGGAATGCTTGGGCATTCTACAACAAACCAACCGTCTTCATCTTGAAATATGGTAATGTTGAGATTCATTGCTTTCTCCTCTTTTACTATTATGAAATTTACATCATAATCATGATCTTAATAACGGATTTAACGTTTCAGCTTTTACGAATAATCATTCAACCGCTGGTTTAATATATTGGATTTCTTCTTCCACGGCTTCATTTACAGACCTGTCTAATGTAGGCATTACAATATTATTCCACTTTTTCGTACTCGTCACCACAATAATATTCCATTCATAGGGTTAGCCATGGAATATTATTCCAGTTAGAACTGTTTTTACCGGGATATTATTCCAATCAATATTTTAAGTGAGCTGCCCACGAATAAGACTTATATGCTTAACCCTCTTCTGAATCAGATCTTCAGTCCCGATATCCGCCCGATGAAATAGCGGTCCCCTGACCCTCGATATCTCCGCCTCAGCCTTCGCCTCAGCCTCTGAAAGGGTATCAGCCATACCCGCAAATGCCACCGTCCGGGAGCCGGCTTCGATCAGTTTGCCGTTTTTCATGTCCACCGAGGCGTAGTAAAGTTGATCCGTGTCGATGACGTGGGATACATCGATGGGTTCGCCTTTTACAGGACTGTCCGGATATCCTTCTGGAACAGCGTATTTACAGACTGTTGCCTGATTTCTGAACGAGACATCTTTCTCATACAGGTTTCCTTCCACGATACCCCTACAAATATCCACGAAATCCGACTCCAGGAGTGGAAGCACATTCATGGCTTCCGGATCACCAAAACGAGCATTATATTCAATGAGTTTTATGCCATCACCGGTAGCCATAAAACCACCGTAAAGGATGCCCTTGTAGCCCTCTCCAAATTCTTTTTTCAATGCTAGCATGGTAGCCTCGTTGTATTTTTGAGCTTGGTCAATGTCTTCACTTATGAGGAAGGGCAAACTGTGATCTGCAAAAGAGTAGCTCCCCATTCCACCCGTGTTGGGGCCTTTATCTCCCTCGAAAGCCCGCTTATGATCCTGTACGGGTGGCATGTGCACCAGATGATTGCCGTCACAGAAACTCATGAGTGAAAATTCTTCACCAATCAGTTTTTCTTCGACCAGGAACGAACCACCACGACTAACGAGTTTCTTACAGTAGTCCAGAGCTTCGTCATGTGAGTGTAGGTGATCACCGGCGACCTTCACACCCTTACCACCCATGAGTCCATCGAACTTGACCACATAGTTATCACCTAACTCCGACAGAAACACAGCTACACCCTTAAGAGACTCAAAGCGTCGGTAGACAGGACAAGCTGGAATGTTGTATTTCGTCAACAGATCGCGGGTGAACCCTTTGCTCGTCTCTATCTGCGCGTGTGCTTTCCTAGGACCGATTGTAGGAATTCCTGCACTCCATAAAGCATCTGCCACACCTGATTCAAGCGGCGCTTCCGGACCGATGATGGCCAAGTCAGCACCGAACAGCTTAGCAAAAGTAACAGTCGTCGCCGGATCGTTGATGTTGCCTGCCTCAAAGTGTTCGGCAAGTTCTTGAATGCCGGGATTGTTATTGGAAGCGAAACAGGCAATGGCAGGGTTTTGTGGGGATCTGGCCAATGCCCTGGCAATAGCGTGTTCTCTAGCCCCCGAGCCGATAAGAAGAATGATCACGGTAAATGGGCTCTTTCCATGTTCCGCTGGTTTTCCATAAGCAGCATTTTCTCATCATTTACATCTCCAGTTATATACCAACCATCCAGACAGGCCATACAGGGTCGATCAATATTGTGCTCCCCTTTCCGGGTGACTGCTTCAGCAAGATGCTCAATCTCCTGATATAGAAGAATGTCCACGTCCATGTAGGCTTGAATTTCTTCGGTTGACCTTGTTGCGGCCGTCAGCTCAGTCTTGGTAGGCATATCCACACCATAAAAACAGGGAAACTTCACCGGTGGACAAGCGGAAACAAAGTAAACTTTTTTTGCTCCAAACTCCCGGATCATACGAACGATTTCGCGGCTGGTGTTACCACGTACAATGCTATCATCCACGATCAGCACGTCCTTATCCCGGATCTCAAATTCTTGGGGTACTAATTTATAACGGATGGATCTTTTCCTGGCTTCCTGTCCTGGCATGATGAAGGTTCGTCCGATAAAGGGATTTTTGTACAACCCTTCGGAGTAACGTACTCCCAGCTCATTGGCGAAGCTCAAGGCTGAGGTATTGGCAGTGGAAGGTGCGGGAATAACAATATCTGGTGTAACATCAGGATAAAGCTTTTTCCAGTGCTGCGCGAGGTTCTGCCCCATGCGCAGACGGGCTCGATAGACACTGACCTCGTTCTGAATACAGTCTGGTCTCGAGAAGTACACATATTCAAATATGCAGGGTGTAAACTGCTCGTTGCGCAGGATACGGTTGTGGCTTGTACCATCTTCTTCAATAAAAATAACTTCGCCCGGGGCCACATTTCCTGCTGGTTCATATCCTAAGGTGTAAAACATGGTATTTTCAGAAGCGAAAATATGGGCAATCGTTCCATCCTGTTGCTTTCGTATACCTCGGACCAGAGGACGGATTCCGTGGGGGTCCCGGAAGACCACCATACCCCGATTCATTATCATACTCACTACGGAATAAGCTCCGCTGACTCGTTGGAACACAGTGTCAACCGCTTGGCAAATTTGATCGAAAAAGGAGAGACCGTCTGTACTGTTCACCGGATGATCCAGGGCATGGGCAAAAATATGTAGTATGACTTCGATATCCACGGTGGAGTTGACCAAACGACGGTCTTGCTCGGAAACCTCCCGGACCAGATCGCTATAATTTACCAGATTTCCGTTGTGGGCCATGGCGATACCATAGGGAACATTGGTCATTACTGGTTGGGCTTCTTCAATGCTGAAACCCCCTACTGTAGGGTATCTTGTATGACCAATACCGACATTTCCGAGGAGACGTGCCATGTTCTTTTCGTCAAAAATATCCCGGATAAGGCCCGTCCCTTTTTTTACATGGAAGCGTTCATTGTAAGTCATGATGCCCGCAGCATCCTGTCCACGATGCTGTAGGTGGATGAGACTTTCATAGAGTTCTCCAGCCACAGGTCGCTGGGTGGAAATAATACCGACAACCCCACACATGGTTAAAGTAACTTCTCTGTGATCTTGGTTGCCAATCCGATGTAACTTTCCGGGGTCAGAGCCAACAATCTCTCTCTATCTTTTTCTGGAAGGTTCAGAGCCTGAACAAATGATTTGATGTCATCTTTAGTTATGTTGTGACCTTGAGTCATAACTTTCAGCCGCTCGTATGATTGCCGATCACCGGTCTTGCGGAGAATGGTCTGGATAGCTTCTGCTAGCACTTCCCAGTGATCGCCCAGTTCTTTATATAATCTTTTTTTGTTGACTCTCAGCCTGTCCAACCCTTTTAGAATACTCTTGCAGGCAAGTAAGGAATGTGCCAGGGGTACGCCCTGGTTACGAATAACCGTACTGCCGGAAAGGTCCCTCTGCATCCGAGAAACAGGAAGCTTTTGTGCCAGATGGGAAAGGTAGGCGTTGGCAATGCCCAGGTTGCCTTCGGCATTTTCAAATTGAATCGGGTTTACTTTGTGGGGCATAGTGCTGGAACCCACTTCACCTCTTTTCGTTTTCTGCCCAAAGATGCCGCGACTGATGTAGAACCAGATGTCCCGGCAGAAATCCAGCAGAATGGTGTTCACCCGGATCAGGTTATGATAGCTTTCTGCAAGAGAGTCATGGGGTTCGATTTGGGTAGTGAGGAGGTTAGGAGTTAGCCCCAGGGACCTTACAAATTTTTTACTGAAGTTAATCCAGTTTACATCTGGGTAGGCAACCATATGAGCACTCCAGGTGCCACTGGCTCCGGAGAGTTTGCCTTGGAGTTTTTGCCGTTGCAACTGCTTAAACTGTTTCTCAAGGCGGTTTGCAAAAACAGCAAATTCCTTTCCCAGAGTGGTTGGAGTAGCGGGCTGGCCATGAGTAAGAGATAGCAAGGATAACTCACTATAACGCTTAGCAATGTTCTTGAGTTGGTAATGGACTTTGTTAAGTTCCGGGAGGTAAACTTGTTGTAAGCCATCCTGCCACATGAGAGTATAAGTAAGATTGTTGACATCCTCCGAAGTGAGAGCGAAGTGGATGAAGCTTTGTTCTTCTTCGAATCCTAAAGCTTCCAGCTGTTTCTTGAGAAAGTACTCTACAGCTTTCACATCGTGTTGAGTTCTATGCTCTATTTTTTTGATGACATCATAGTTTTGATTGGAAAAATCTTGGTAAAGTGAGCGTAGTCTTACCTGATCTTCTGTCGAGAATGGGGAGAGTTCTGTAACTTGCTTCTCCAGGCTCAGGTTAACGAGATATTCAACCTCAATCTGTATACGATATTTCATGAGGGCCATTTCTGAGAAGTAGTCTCGTAAGTCGGCCACATCCTGCACATAACGTCCGTCCAATGGTGAAATAGTACTCGCTTGATTACTCATCATAGAAGGCGTTAATTTGTTGGCAGGTTAGTCTGCTTAATCATAATCTTTAATAAGGTGCGACCCTTGAAGATTGGAATACTTCTGTATCTATTCACGTGAACACTCCAAGATTCGTTTGACGGCTAGGGCACAGTTCCCGGGATCTAGGACAGTCATCACAGGAACATTACTGGGCATTTGCAGCGTGGAGTGAATATTAACCAGCATGTCTGTCTTATCTTTGAATGGTGGACACGCCAGTGTGGGGAAATCGGAATTTGCCGCCACAAAAGCTGAAAGGGCGTTGGATCGCCCGGCAATAGTAATGTAAACAATATCTCTTCCGCTCTGATACGATTCGATGATCTCCAGAACTTTCCGTGGCTGCTTGTGGGCAGATGCTACATGTTGGTCAAAGGTAATGTCTAACTCGTCCAGCTTATCGGTTATTTCCTTGGCGTATGCTTCGTCAGATTTGGAACCGAGAATGAGAACAGCTTTTCCGTTCATAGGTAATCCGTTATGTATTTTTGAATTCGTTGAGTGATTGGGGACCTCTGATCAGGGAAGGAAAAAGGTACCCCCGTAATCATTTCGAATAGCTGAATATAACGTTTGGAAAGTTCAATGACGAGTTCTTCAGGGGCATTGGGGAGTGTTTTGTCATGATATGGATCACAATTTTTTACGAACCATAAACGTAGGAATTCCTTATCGATGTTTTGAGGCTCTTTTCCTTCAGCAATCCTATTTTCATATGTAGCGGCGAGCCAGTAACGACTGGAATCCGGAGTATGAATTTCATCGACAAGGAGTATATTCCCGTCCCTATCCTTACCAAATTCATATTTAGTATCTACCAGGATGAGCCCATGCTTACGTGATATCTTCTGTCCAAAAGCAAATAGGGTGTGTGCTGCTTTGCTGGCTACAAGCCAATCTTCTTCTGTCATCAAACCCTCTTCCAGAATGTCATCCGCAGAGACGGGCAAATCATGATCTTCAGCCTTGGTAGTGGGGGTCAGGATAGGAATATCAAGCTGTTCATTTTTTTTA
The DNA here is from genome assembly GCA_046861645.1 of Fidelibacterota bacterium. Lineage (GTDB taxonomy): Bacteria > Fidelibacterota > Marinisomatia > Marinisomatales > UBA2128 > UBA2128. The sequence goes on from JBHHUM010000004.1 coordinate 45,958, forward strand.
AGTCCTTCCGGAAGCTCATTCCCACAGTAATTACGGACCCCCTTTGCATAGTGTGTCCATAATGATGTTTCCGTTGTGCCCGTGATGTAGCTACGCATTACGAACTCGACAGGAAAGACGGAACATTTCCTGGCTATGGTTACATTTGGGTCGGGCACGGCTAGTACATGATTTGGGACGATGTGTTGTGTTTGATCAAACCACCAGGCGCTGGTCTGATTGAGGACCTGTCCCTTGAATGGAATGGCAGCAAGGATACGGTCGAAAGCACTTTGGCGATCCGTCGTGATTAAAATCAGCCTGTCTTTCAATTCGTAACGATCGCGAACCTTTCCGGAATATTTTACTCCAGCAGAAAATGAAGTCTCGGTGAGGCAATTGTGGAGATTTACAGAGATAATTTTTGTGTAATCATTCATGTCTTTCGTACCGGTAGCATTCGTGCGAAAAAGGGTTGAAGAGGATATGACTTTGAAGCACCCTCTCTAGAACATCATCCGGACTGCCTTCATTGGGAGTGATGTGCCAGACGACTCCCCGCCTGATTTTCTTAATCTCTTTAATGTGGAACCATTCCTGCAAAGCTTCTTTCTTGTGTTGACCAATAAGGTCATCTTTGTAGCGTACGAGGAGGGCAATGTTGTTATTAACAGTTTTTTCGGTTAATACTTCCTTATTGGAGTTGAATAATTCTCCGGAAGCGATGATTTCATCAATAACATGTTTATCAGCTTCTGGATTAAGAGCAATCTCCCAGTGACTTTGGCGGGATACAGTAACCGGAACATTTAATTGTTGCATAGCATTCTCCACTGATTTTGCTTCATTATCGGTAATAATGAGATCAACGAGAAACTCCTGACAGTCAGGGGGGCACTGGTAGGTTTCCAGATGAAGCCGGGAAAGCTGGTAGTCGAGAGAGGTGATGGTTAATTTTGTCTCTACTTCCAGATATTCCCGTAGAGAGGAGAAAATGGGATCTCCGTCGGGAGAACGTTCAGGATGAGGCATCATAGCCAAAACGTTACCCGAAGTGTTACATACCGCGGCCAGATTATCCATAGAGCCATTTGGATTTATAGGAAATTCGGGGTGTACTGTACCGGAATGATCACAGTACTTGAAAACTGACTGGTTATTTTCCTGTAGCAGAGTGAGAAGGTCTTCATCCATCATGAAGCGTCCCTCGGCGTGAGCAATAGGAAAGTTCAAAGTTTGCCCAACTCTGAGGTGTCGTGTGAAAGCGCAGCGTCGAGGGAGGGTTGTCAGTAGCACATTAACCCAGACATTGTAGTAACCTGTACCCACCACGTGACCATCTTGCACCCGATGGTTACTAGCCAAAGCCATTCCAACCTGATGACCGGGCAAACCGGGGATTAGCCCAGTCTCTACCAGGATCTGTGCTCCGTTACAAATACCCAAGACAGGTTTCCCTTTGTCTGCTTCATTACGGATGGTCTTCATCACTGGGTCTAAAGAGGCAATGATGCCCGCCCGGGAGCGATCCTCATAAGAGAATCCCCCGATGATAAAGTATCCGTCGCATTCGAAAAGCTTGTCTTCAGGTTCGTTCCATAGAAATTCCACAGGTTCCATTCCGGCTCTCTTAACAGCCATAGCTGACTCTCGCTGGCAATTACTACCGGGGAATTGTATGATGGCGATTTTCATTTATTTAGTCACAGAATTTACAGAGAGGTTTCAATTTTCACTTTTTGTGTACCTGGAATGACAAAGCCAATCTTCATTGTTGGAATTTGTAGTTGCTCCAAAATTTTTAGAGCGGCAGTAGATTGTACGGGATCAAGGATAATAATCATGCCGATACCCATATTGAAGGTACGGAACATTTCCTGATCATTAATATTACCCAGTTTCTTCAGCACGGTAAATAATGGTGGAACCGGCCAGGAATCCTTTTTTATCTTAACACTGCAATTGGGGGGAAGAATACGAGGTATATTTTCCACCAGTCCACCCCCTGTAATATGAGCAATACCTTTTACAGGCAGGCCATGATCTAGTAGAGTGAAAACAGGATGGGTATAGTTCCGGTGTGGTTCCAGGAGTACTTCACCCAGGGTTCCTTCCAGATCGTCCAGGTATGAATCAACTCTATAGCCACCGACTTCAAAGAAGAGCTTACGGGCCAGTGAATAACCGTTAGTATGTAAGCCACTGGAGGCCAGCCCCAGAACAATATCTCCAGGCCGGATGGATGATCCCGAGATCGTATTACCTTTATTTACCACACCCGTGATTACCCCAACGAGATCGTGTTCTCCCGGAAGGTATGTATCGGGCATCTCGGCAGTCTCGCCTCCTATCAGAGCTACATTGCAGTCTCGGCAGGCGGCAGCAATGCCCCTTACGATTTCTTCAATTATCTCAGGGTGCAGGCGGTCATTGGCAATGTAATCGAGGAAGGTTAGTGGACGAGCGCCGTGAACGATAATATCGTTGCACGTAGCAGCTAACAGGTCAAAACCAATGGTATCGTACTTTCTCATCATTCCTGCAACAATCATTTTGGTACCCACGCCATCAATGCTCTGTACCAGTACCGGGTGATTGTAGTCCTTAAGAAGTACTTTTAGGTCGACCATAGCGCCAAAGCTTCCTACATCAGTCATAACAGCGGAGCTGAAGGTGCTTTGCACATGCGACTTAATGCGCGCAACTGCTTCGTTGCCAGCGGTTATGTCAACACCAGCGGATTTGTAGTCTATTGATTTAGCCACGAGTACGTTAATCTGTACATCTTGCTGTTAACTCAATTTGTCTCGTAAACTATTTTCCCAAGCTTCTTTTGCTGTGGTAACGAGAAGCTCCACAAGGTTGTTTATTTTTATAATTGCTTCGCCAGTAGTTGCGCCAATTTCAGTTACTACAATTCCGTGTGATAAGAAGATATCCCTGAGTGTCTCTAAATTCTCGTGAGCAACTTCCAGCACAAATCCACCGGTTTCACAGAATAGCTTTTTGTCATTCGACAATTCTCCCGGGATAGAAACGTCACACCCGATATCATTCCGGAAGCTCATCTCAGCCAGTGTAACCGCGATACCCCCTTCAGAGATGTCGTGGCAGGCACGGATCAGTCTGGATGATATAGCATCAGTTACAGCAAAGATTTCACCTTCTACCTCTTGTAGTTCTGGTTTAGGAACCCTGGCGCCTAATTTATCATGGAGAGCGTAGTAAATACTACCACCGCATTCGTCCTTTCGTATGCCTACCAGTAATAATACTGAATCCGTCTGCTTGAAGTAAGGAGTTACAGCTTGAGAGGCGTCTTTCATCTTTCCCAGACAGGCGATAACAGGACTCGGGGGGATAGGACCCTTCCGTGATTCGTTATAAAAGGAAACATTACCGGCAATGATAGGCGTGGCTTTATCTGGATAATCTTTCAGATGGATGCTTTGGCATGCGTCAGCAACACCTCTAGTAGCTGCGACGAATTGTCCCATTTGGTCTTTCTTCTCAGGATTTCCGAAACAGAGGCAGTCAGTAATGGCAACGGGTGTGGCTCCAACGGCAACTACGTTACGCATGGATTCCACAACGGCATTCACCGCACCCCAGTAGGGGTCAATTTTACAGTAGCGAGGGTTATGATCGGTGGAGAGAGCGATCCCGGTAGAACGTATCTCCAAGGGATAGTTGTCACTGTTGAAAGGTTGCATAACGCCAGCGTCGGCCACGCCGCTCTCTACCACGGTTCTTCCTTGAACCTGCTTGTCATAGGTTTCGAAAATCGGTTGCCTTGAGGCGACGTTTTCATGGGATAAAATTTGAAGAAGAATACTATTATAGTTCTTCGGTTCTGGGATTTCTGGTTCAATCTGGTGATTGGCAGGTTTTGAAAAAGAGCGGTTATAGAGGAGTCCCCTGGTGACTTGATCTGCTGGTGCGTCAATGATTACTTCCCCCTGGGAGTGTACTACATATTGTCCATCACCACGTATTTTGCCTACGACCCTGGCCTCAGCGCCCTGGGATATTTTGGGAAGATCAAAGACCTTATTGTAGTGCTTAAGAATTAAAGGTGTCAAATCTGGATGGGTAACCCACATGAATCGTTCCTGAGTTTCAGAACAGAGAATTACGGAGGGGTGTAGATGGTCCATATCAGCATGTACTTCGTCGAGGTTAATTTCGGCCCCATAACCCGCATTATCCGCTAGTTCCACACTGGAACAGGCAATGCCCCCAGCCCCTAAATCTTTGAATCCCACCTTGTGTAGATTGCCTTGTTTTTTCAGGATTGAAAAAAGTGTATAAGTAGCTTGCAACAGGTGTCTTTCCAGGAAAGCATTTGGTTCTTGAACAGCAGCTTTCTTAAACTCCTTTTCGTCTTCATTTAATTCCAGAGAGGCAAAGCTGGCCCCTCCAAAACCACTGTTATCCGTGGGCTTGCCCACCAGAATCAAGTCGTAGTTCTCAGCATTTTCTGGAGCGGTGGAGTGAATGACTTCATCCTCTCGAACGATACCCAGAGTAACTACTGTAACCAGGCAGTTATCATTGTAGCCGTCGTCGAAGTATAGGTCACCACAGAGATTTGGCACGCCGATGGGATTACCATACCCGGCAATTCCTGATACGACACCTTCGCAGATCCATTTGGTCTTAGGGGTGTTGATATCTCCAAAACGGAGTCCATCTGCCACGGCTATTACCTCTGCACCCATGCAGCAGACATCCCGGACATTTCCGCCGATACCTGTGGCGGCTCCTTCATACGGCACGATCTGCGACGGGTGGTTATGGGATTCATGACTCATGACAATGCAATAGCGACGATCGTGATGGTCTGTAGCAACAGCAACAATACCAGCGTCTTCTTTTGCACCTAAGACTACCGAGGGGCCTTCAGTCACAAATTGTTTCAAGTGGGGTCGACTGCTTTTGTATGAGGAGTGCTCTGAACCCTGGATGGACCAGAGGATACATTCAGTCAGGGAGGGAGGTCGCTGCAGGATATCGTTCTGGATCTTGAGTACCTCTGTAGGTTTCAGGGCGATACCATACGACGCCAGCTTTGAGATAATCTCTGCCTGGGATAGGGCATTAAAATCGATGGTCTCAGAAGTAAAATTCAATGCTATGAGCGTATGATAGTTCGTGTGCGTTCTGGACCGAGAGAAATGATTGAGATCGGACAATCGACCTCAGTTTCAATGAGTTCGATATAACCACGCACGGCACTGGGGAGACTGTCGAAGCCTTTATCACAGAAGTTTACACTATCTTGCGGGTCAATTTCTGCCCAACCGGGAACTGTGGTGAATACTGGATGGACTCTCCGCATCTTTTCGAGACTGGCTGGCATCTCTGTAAATGTTGATTCACCAATTTTGTAGGCGGTGCAGATATGAAGGGGATCGAAACCTGATAACACATCCAATTTTGTGATAGCAAGTTCGGTGAGTCCGTTAATACGTATTGCCTGGCGCAGCTGTACCAGATCGAGGTATCCGATACGGCGTGGTCTCCCTGTAGTAGTGCCGAATTCATTACCCTTCCTGCGTAGTTTGTCACCGAAGTTATCTGTAAGCTCAGTCGGGAAAGGACTGATACCTACGCGCGTAACATAGGCCTTAGCGACACCGATGATGCGACGGTTACCGTTGATACCTACTCCCGATCCAGCAGCAGCGTGCCCGGCCACAGTGGTAGAACTGGTGGTGTGGGGATATAGCCCATGATCCACATCCAGTGACATACCCTGGGCACCCTCAAAGAGGAATGTTTTACCGTTTTGGTAGCCTCGATAAAGTTCCAATTCCGTATCTGTAATGTATTCTTGTAACCTTTCGCCGTACTCAAGATAGGTGGTATAAATGCTGTCAAAACTGAGGTCGAACCGGGCTTGGAAAGCATGCTCAATTACATTTTTATTAAACGTATAAGCTTTGGTGAGTTTTTCCTCGAATAGGGCAGGCTCCTGAAGATCGCCCAGGCGAATGCCGTGACGGTACATTTTGTCGGCGTAAACAGGAGCTATACCCCGTTTGGTACTTCCAGCAGCCAGCTGGCCCTGATGCCCGGTGAGGCATTCATCCATAATAATATGATAGGGCATAATCACATGAGCCCGCTCACTGACCATAAGTTTAGGTTCGATCTGGCGTTCTCTCAGTGCTGCAATTTCGGAGAGTAATATTTTGGGGTCGACCACCACACCAGCTCCAATGACAGAAACAGGTCGGGAATAAAGAACACCCGAGGGAATCAGATGTAGTTTATAAACCTCCTTACCGACAATAACCGTATGACCAGCATTGTTACCCCCCTGAAAGCGGACAACATAATCACACTCCCCTGCAAAATAGTCTGTGATTTTACCTTTGCCTTCATCCCCCCACTGGGTACCCACGATTATTGTAGTTTGAGGCTTGTTGTTATTGTGCATGGGCAGGTGGGTTGAACTTAGAGAACGGTAGGAAAGGAGAGAGAGAACCTGTATTCAGAAGGAGATAAGGCACGCTGTAAGAATCCGAGGTTTCCAGCTGCAAATGTCCGGTGTCTTCACGGGGAAGGAGGTGAGCACAAAAGCTGTCTCAATTCTGATCAACTTGGTTTCTGATGGTGAAGTGAGAAAGGTAAAGTTTACATTCTGTTGGTGGAAAGTGGAACGTGAAAATAAGAGAAATTTGAGTGATATGTAGAATTATTTCACTTAGGTGAGGTATTTGCACTACTACTACGGTTTATTAGATAGACGGCAGTCATAGCCAAAATTCCACCCGCAATTGTTGAAACTTCCAGTACCTCCTTCAGAAAGATCATGCTGAAGATTACAGCACTTACCGGAACCGTAAAGATGAAAGCACTGGCTCTCTCTGAACCGAGTCTTACCGTACCAAAGAAATAGACAGTGGTAGCGAAAACCATGGAACCAAGTGTTACCAGCAGAAGGTTTAGCCAGAAAATCCGGTCGTAAGTGAATATTGTGAAGACGTTGTATTCAGCAGCGAATGGGTAGGAAAGAAGTGCAGCGATGGAAAATATCCAGAAGCTGAATGTGAGAGTAGGGATGTACTCTTTGGCTTTAGCAGTGATCACAGTCAGGAGCGCCCAAGAGAGAGAACAGATGATAAAGTATGTATTTCCGCTTACCATAAGCTGATCGAAGCTAAAGTCCCACACCTTCAGAATGAGAGCTCCTCCAACTAGACCAAACAGCAGCCCTAAGGCTTCTTTTGTGAGTGGAATTCGTCTGGCGAGAGCAATTGCTAATATGAAGGTGAATACGGGATTCATGGTTGGCACCACGACACCGCCGATGCTGGCCAACCCGATATGTGTTCCATAGAAATAGGCGAAGTTGTAAAGTGTAATGGAGACAGCTCCACCTAAGACCAGCAGAGTGCTTTTTAGAGGGAGCTTCGGGGATTGTTTAGTGATAAAGAGAATCGGTACAAAGGAGAGTCCCGATAAGGCAAACCGCCAGAACGTGAGCACTGATGCAGAGGTGTAGGTACCCAGCACTTTGGCGTTGGTCCACGAGAGACCCCACATGAACATAGCGAGAATGAGGAGCAGGTAGAGTCCGAGGTGGGAACCTTGGCGTTTCACAGAGTATGCTTGACGATTACTCGTCAAGCTTTTCTACTGTTATAAGGTGGTCGTCCCGGACGGAATCCAGTACCCTGGGGTCACCATCCAACTGTCCGAGAATATTGATCGCAGTAACCAGGCGGCATTCATCTCCCTTGGAAATGGGTGTAGGTCCGTAGGGAATATCGAGGGAACTGCCTTCAACCCAAAAGCATATGGCACAGGGCGGCACAACCTGCCGGGCGTCCGGCTCGAGGTCTATATCTACAGGCACGGAGAAATAGACCTATTCTCCCCAGGTGTGGGTACTTGATTCTCAGGGAAGTGCTTCAAGGAGTGCCGTGGCTGTAGGAGAATTGTTTAGAATGCCGGTGACCTCTCCGGTGAGCCGTAAGATGCGGATGAGGTTGCTCATTCTTATTATTGTAGTTTTATGAATATATCAAGTAGATGAGACAGTCTTTTCTTCTTACTCAATTTAGTCGTCTTGGGTCCTAAAGTGTAGTAAAAGAAAGGTTGTTAAAACAGATTAATATTTTGGTGGGAAGTATAGTTGATTCAAGGCAAACAAGAAACGAGGCAGTATTATGATAGGAGGAACAGTATTTAAAAGGACGTTATATGAACCCTATGACTATAAATCAGAATAGAAATTAGGTATAATAATATAAATATCATTGCTATAATATTATTGATAACTACATATTACACTATATATAAATAATACTTGACATTTGTGCTGAGGTTGAGTATAATACTTCCAGTTCGTTGATTAAAATGTATGATGAAATAATTTCGTGAATTATGTGCTAGATGATGCTAAACTATGTAAGAAGATGTAGTAATAGGCTGATCACACCCTATCATAATGAGGCGAAGGTGATGAAACATATCAAACATATCCTATTGGTAGTATTTATGGTAACTGCTTGTGCCGACACAACGCACATTTGAACCGCTGATCAGCAAGTTGGTAAAGCTTGTCAAAGCCACATCTAGGGCATTCATTACCAGCAATAAAATCTTCAACCGCTCTAATCATAACCAGGCTAATTTAATGCCTGGTCCGGAAATTACCCAATTACCTAAAAAAACCATGTATTGCCTAAGAATGGGGTAGGTTACAATCGCAAATATACTAGGAACTACTATGAAACAAAATATTCTGCCAATCCTTTTTCTTGTATTCTCGAGTCTGAACATTCTTGTGTCACAAAGAGTATCTAGCTTGGATGAAATATTACCCAAAGCCGTAAAAGAATGGGAAAAGCCTGTTCAAGGTGTCGTGATGGATATTGAGGTTCCGAAATTCGATAACCACGTTTATTATGTAACGGAGGATGAGGATAAGTTCAGACTTTATAAGACCACTTTGGACGGTAATCAAGTTTGGATTCGGGAGTGGGATAAAGGGAAACCCTATCATTACGTATACGGGTTAAAAGTATCGAATTGGGGTAACTTAGTGTGTGTTCACAGCGTAGACGGTAGTGATGAAAACGTTCGAACGAGAGTATATGACGGCGATGGAAACCTAACTTATTATTCCACTCGTGGACGTGACAGCAAAGGATACAAGATGGGGTTTTACTATCCTTCGCCCAGTGGATTGTACCTTAGTTACGAAGAAACGAATGGCTTCTCCCCCTTGGAAATCTTTACCACGAAAGGGGAAGTCATTGAAATCGAGAATACCTCTCTTCTAAAAGGGGAACGACATAAGCACCGGTTTGTAGCTAAAGACCGGCTCCTTGTCTACGAGGGATTCAAGGGGAGGGGGTATCTGTATTTGATTACAGTTCCCGATGGTAACGTGTCATGGACTTTTGAATTTGACAGTCCCTTCTGGCTTATCGACTTTAATGAGCGAAATTGCAACTATACTGACAAATACATAGCTATTCAAGGAACAAGGAGACCCAGTGATCTATACCTCTTCGATTACGGTGGAAACTTAATATGGAAAGTAGGAGGATTATACTCCAACCATGCCATTTCATTTTCCAATAATTGGCAGAAGGTAATGACCGTAGATGAAGGGCGCAATGTTGTAGTAATAGACGTTAGAACAGGAAAAATGACTAATAAGATTTATGTTGATCCTTGGAGCTTGCTAAATCGGCCACAATTTGAAATGTTAGAGAATACTCTTCTAATTACACAAGCTGATGGGATTGGTAATCTAGATGAGAAAATAGGAGTACGATATTTTTCTCATATCATTTCTTTGAATCCTGACGGAAGTAAGAATGAACACATGGCGATAAAGGGGGTAATCAGTACAAAATATGACGCAGAGTCTGGAAGTATGGTTATTCTGAATGCAGAAATTGATAAACAGACTATTACCAGGAGGACAAAACTTGTTGAAGAATAGTCCGGTGTTGTTCTTTTCAATAGCGATAGCTGTAATTCTACCAGCAACTGTTTATGGTTTTACTTGGCCTATTGATATTGGACAATCTAACGCTCCTATCACCTCTCCTTTTGGGCCTAGGTTACATCCTTACGGCTATTATGATTTTCACCCTGGAGTTGACATAAGGACTTGGTATAGTACTACCGTAGTCGCAGCTCATGATGGGTATGCAGATTGGATTGGAAATAATGGGGGTTATGGTAAGATGATTTTCCTAGGAGAAGCATATTATGTGTACGCTACAGGCTATGCTCATCTTGAAAATTATAATGTTACTCAGGGCGATGTAGCATATGAAGGTGATCAAATTGCCGGTTCCGATGGTAATCATCTTCATTTCAACTATTACACTCGTAATGTTGATGATCTTTATTATGGTGATCACCCTAGCGATCCCGACACGGAAAATCCTATGAATATTTTGCCCTATAGTGATGATGGTTGGGGGCCAGATTCACCTTTTGAATCGCGTGGAGCTACAGGAACAAGCAGTGATATAACTAATGTTTATTTCGATATAGAGACACAGGGTAACGAACTGGATTTAAATATCATTGATCTAACATTGTGGGGGCAAATTACATATTTTCGACAAGAATTTGACACCAGAGAAAATATTGAAACAGATGATGGTATTAACCAAACCCAATCCATAGATGTTAATGTGTGGCCGTATGGAAGTATTATGGTAACCTATACCGTTTATAATTTTGATGTTGATAACGATGACGTTCAAATTCTAACGGTCCATTATGATTTTTCGTCCTATACTGAACAAATAGTTGCTCAGGATATTCAGATTGATATATCTGATGTAAAAGATAATTGGTTGACATTGTCTGGGTTCAGTGCCTCAACCATAGAAACCCCCAAAGAGGACCACAATCATAAAGGGCTATGAAGATGAAAAAATTACTTCCTATATGTGTTGGGCTGTGCCTGCAATTAACAGCTGTGCAAGCTGGTGAATATCTGGTGATAGTGCACAATCAGTTATTGGATAATAGTTGGTATCAACCATTTTTTAATCTGAAGTCACAGATGGGCTTTAACGTAAATGTATTAACTTTGAGTGATGGTCAAACTCTAAACGATATAAAAGTCATGATTGAGTCCCACTCACCCCCACCGGACTATGTACTTCTTATCGGGGATGCCAGTAAATACCCTGAGACAGATCGTGAAACTGTAAATACACAGAACGGAAACTATTTACCATTAGGATATGAATTAATGAGGAAGACATTTGCCTGGCATTATAAGGATGATTATGTGGCGAGTGATAAGATATTAATAACCAGTCTGCCGGATGCTGAATTTGGTCGTCTTCCTGCACAAAGCACTTCAGAAATAACCAGTTGGGTCAACAAGATGAGGCAGTATCACAATTTTAGTAGTTACAGTCAAGACAAGAATAGAGCTTTAATGGTGACGGACAATGTTTATCATCCCACGGATGGGGGATCGGGTGTAGTAACAACCCGTGATAGAGACTCGCTTATCAATAACTACCTTGTTGGTTCTGCTATTGATACTGTATTACTTAATTCCTCTGATTATTGCGATTTTTATGGTAGCGATTATTATCAGAACCAATACGTAAGAACACTAGCATTTGAACAGGAGGTGAATAATGGAGTTGCTCTGATATACACGATGGGTATTGGTGCATCAGAGAGTTTTTTAAGTAATTTCTATTTCACACCACCATATATAGAATGCGATTGGAATTTCACTAACCAGAATAAATATCCATTCCTTTTGGGGATATCATGTAGCATTGGTGAAATACAAGATACCACAAGCAACGCAGGTAACGTTACAGAAACTGAATCAGTAATAGAGAAGCTACTTTTTCTACCTGATGTAGGTATCATAGGTGCTTTCGCACCAACAGATGCCACGTTTTCAACTTCTGTGATGGCAATGTCAGAAAGATTGTGGGAGAGAATTGTATCTGAGAACTATGATACGTACGGTGAACTTGTTTACGATGCCAAGGCTGCTTTTTTAGAACAATTTGCAAACACTAGGCAAACGAGAGAATGGGAACATAGGACATATATCCTCTACGGCGACCCCTCCATGCCGCTTGCTCTCTACCAATACAAAGAT
>JBHHUM010000107.1:0-5942 GCA_046861645.1 Fidelibacterota bacterium
TGAATTTAGGCAGATGTTCTGTGATGCTGTTAATCGGGATGCCCAAAGGTTAGACGGACTAACAGAAAGCCTACAATTCCACTTATCCCCAGCTGGTCTAAAAAGTTATCATTACTGTTTAAACTGTGATCCCCCAGGAAGACAAGTACCCCACCACCGAGGGTCTGGAAGTCAGCGATTTGCTCTACGATAAACGAACTCAGTAAATCAGGATCAACTAACAGGAGGATATCTATTGGTGTCAAAGGCAGCATCGAATTTGCAGTAAGATTCTGCCGCTTAAATTGTACGAAAACCGAATCGCTATTCATAGCCTCCAGAGCGAATTCAACCAGCTCCATCTGATCCTCGGAACTACCAGCAATCACGCAATTAATTCTATCTGGAACTGAAAACTTGAAGTAACGCCTATTGTCAAAATGGTAATAGTCATCTGGAATAATTACATTCCCTTCAACTGATTCACTATGGGTAGGATAAGCCTGAAAATTGAATTCCTTTAACTTTCCAGCAGGAACATCAGATACGGCCTGTCCCACTGGAATATCTCCAAAAAAGAGTTGCACTGGAATATCTCGAAGATCATCGTCACCCTGATTTTCAATGGAGGTCTGTATCTCTACGAGTTGCTCTGCCACACGTAGTTCTGTTAACACTTCTATGTCCCTAATCCTTAAGTTCTGTCCGGGGTCGTCAACCGGTAGAAGGAAGACATGCCAATTGGGATCAGACTGTCGTCTCACCTTATGGAATTGCCAATTATCAGATACTGTCCCAGGAAAATCACTGAAAATATAGAATTCATTATTAGCGGATATCTTCCCCCCTTGTGCTTCCCAGGCTGATCTATCTAAAATGGAATCTATTGCTCCCCAAAGATCATCACTACCTGCTGATTCGTTAATGGCTTCCAGGTAACCAGCTACTTCATCTACAGAATTATACTCTCCCGAAAATATTCTCAGTAATGGTGTGGTCTGCCATAATTGAAAATGGATATCACCTTCTATCTCTTCTAAAATCCTTCTCGCTTTTGCCTTTGATTGGCTAAGCAATATTTCATCTTGATCATTCAAAGCGCTGAGGGATGCCGAATTATCTATCAAAAAAACCATCTGAGTAGTTTTACTGCTCCCCAGCGGGAAGTAACCCAGTTTTACTGGTCGTGCAAATGCCACTACTATCAGTATGACTGCTATCGTTCTCAGGATTAAGAGAATGAGTTGACGGATTTTTAACTTGCGAATGGTTTCATATTCCAACTCCTTGATGAATCGAATTGAGCTAAACTCTACTGTCTGAATTCGTCGATTACTAAAGAGATGAATAATTAGGGGGATTGTAGCAGCTACCAATCCCCAAAGAACAGCAGGAACTAAAAAACTCAAGTGAAAAGCCTCATAAGAGATAGGATGATACCTGTAGAAAGGGGAATAAGAAGATTATCATTAACTGGTGAGGGAAACAATTCTACCAGTGTAGAAAATAAAGCTGCAGCGACGGCTTCAGTCCTGGGGACTCCGGGTGCAATAAGTGCGATCATAATAGCCATGATAAGGAAAGCCAGTGTACCTTGAACTGACTTTCCGAATAGAGGTTTCGATCCCCATTTCCGCCCTATAAGAGCAGCGGTTGAATCTGATAGGGAAAGTACCAGCATAGCAAAAACAGCCACTTCTTTTTCAAAAATCAGGATAGCTATAAAAGCTCCCAAGAAAGAGTATGATGCTCCGGTAATGCTATTCCATTCTTCATCACGTATTATTTTCCCAAATAAGAACTCAAAGAGACGGGTGAATGGAGGTACTGTCATACGAAGAATTTCCAGAGAGATGATAAGGACTACAGTGACACCCAAGAATAATAGCATTTCTTCTCTTGTAAAAAAATAAAGATAACTCAAGGGAAAGATTACAGATCCATAGTGGATCAACTTGCGGACTATTTCATGTTTGTAATCCAATGAATTTAATCCTGATCAGTTAATCTATTCCTAAGATCAGAGATGTCAATGAAACTTAAAGTTAAATCAATTGGAATGGACTTTCTCAATATAGTACCAGCTTCGATACTCTGGTTAAGCACAGTATCTGGAATCTTATCTTCATCTTGAAGGCGAGTGATTTTTCCAATCCTTAGACCTTCCTTAGCTAACACTACTTTTGCTTCAGCCAGAGTAATGCCTACCAGGTCGGGAACTTCGTAAAAATCGGGAGGACGTCCCAAACTTACCTCGAGTTTCACTCCACTACCCTTTCGTAATAGATTCCCAGGGATAGGGTTCTGCCAGCGTACGACGTTTAAAGGTACCCTCGTGTCATAATCCTTAAGTAAAGTATCCACATGTAACCCGATTTCTTCTATTTTTAACTGGGCATGGCGAAGTGATTGTCCCACCAGATTTGGTACCTTTACCATTTTCTCTTCTTTTGCTACCGTCAAACGAACTTTACGACCAGGTTTTACTTTTCGTCGCGCTTGAGGATATTGATCCAAAACCATCCCTGGTGGATACTTACTGGTGTATTTTACAAATTCTTCTACCGCCACAAGATCATTTTTTTCCAACTCCTTGCGAGCTTCATCAAAAGTCATAAACGGTCCCGATTGAGTTGTCTGTCCACTCACATCCGGTAATGAGATTTCCCGTCCACTGGCAACATACATGGGCATCACAATTTTATCAAAAATAATAAATGCTGTCCCAGCCACAAACGTAAAGGCCATTATTATTCGTAATATTGTTCTCATACCGTTTTCCGTAATACTACCCCAAAAGTTCCATCCATATTATGTCTTGGAGGAAAAGTGGAGATGGCGCCACGATCATCCAGAAAAGTACGCAATGTAATCTTCTCCACTGGGACAACCTTTAAATCATCTCTTTCTTTCAATAATATATCAACTACCCCCCAATTTTCCTCTGGTTCCAGTGAGCAAGTGGAGTAGATAATCTGTCCATTAACAGCAAGAAAGTTCGCCATATGACGAAGGATTTCCAACTGTAACGACTGCATTTCCTGTATATTTTCATTAGATCGTCGCCAACGGAGATCAGCCCGTTTGGACATGACTCCAGTACCGGTGCAGGGAGCATCGATTAAAATTAGATCACTTTCAGAAAAATCATCTTTGGTTGCATCCTTCCTTTGAACAGTCACATTAGTAATTCGTAGTCGCTCCAAAGTGTTCCGAACCTGCTGAAGCCTAACCTCATCCCTGTCAGATGCTATAATTTGAACATCTTCACCCAACCGCACAGCAAGTACTGCCATCTTACCTCCCGGCGCACAGCAGACATCTAAAATCCGTTCTCTTGGATTATGAGTCGCTAACTCTGTTATTAACGCCGCGGCCGTATCTTGAACAATGAACCAACCTTGTTGAAAGACATCGCTTCGTAAAATAGTTGAGATTGAATCCACATGGTAGATATCCCTAAGTACCGTACTCCTCGACCATTTAATACCCAGAACTTCTAATTTTTTTTCCCACCGTACTCTATCCACTCGAGCAGAATTCATCCAGACAGTGAAAACAGGAACCTTATTATTCCACTGGCAAAGATTAATTGTTTCATCGTAACCATAATGTCTCAACCAGCGTTCTATTAGCCACTGAGGATGTGAGGTAGCCACAGCAATTTGGGCTGGACTATCGGACTTCACAACTACTCCCGGTTTCGAATATCCCCTCCCTGCTACTTTACGCAAAACAGCATTAGTGAGTCCAGCGGCTCTTTCATTCACCATTTTTCGTGTCAGATTCACGGCTTCGTTTACAACTGCATAGACAGGTACCTGATTCCTGAAGATCATTTCATAAGCTGCTAAACGTAAAATATTTTTCAATAAGTATTCTGACTTGGAGAAGTGTCCTCTATAGGAGTGCCCGATGACAGAGTCAAGATAACCACGCCATCTTGTAATCTCCTGTACCAGAAAAGTAATCTCCTCAGGGTGATCAATTTCCGGGACTCGATTTAAATATCGTGTGGCAAGTAAAGAAAGTCTTTTACGACTGTGGTCAAAATTAGTCAGCAATCGAACAACATGATACCGGACGTTATTCTGTTGTGTCAAAACATTCACCTATCTGCAACCTGGCACCAGCAAGATATTCGCGTGCAGACATCCTCTTTTTCCCTTCCGCTTGAACTTCAAATACCTCTAACGAACCGCTACGACAGGCTATCCTGAAAGAGTTTTTATCCCGGGCAATGATCGTTCCCGGTGAAGCTTCTCCTCCTAACCCTGGCTTACTAAGACATATTTTTAACCTCCTGTTGTGCAAGAAAGAATAAGTACCTGGTACAGGGGATAACGCTCTAATCTGGTTATGGATTTCAAGTGCCGGATTGTCCCAGCGAATTAGTGACATCTCACGTTTTATCTTGGGAGCTTTTGTGGCTTGTGAATCATCCTGCTGAAGCGGGACAATTTCATGATGTGTAAATTTATCAACAGTTTCCTTAAGTAACTGAGCACCAACCAAGGACATTCGTTTGCTGAGTGCCCCAAAGTCATCATCAGGATATATTACTACTTCTCTTTTCAGTAAAATGTCCCCCGTATCTACAGAAGGTTTCAGTAGAAATGTTGTCAGTCCTGTTAAAGAATCACCATTAAGCAAAGCCCATTGAATAGGTGCCGCCCCCCGGTATTTAGGTAGTAGTGAACCATGAAGATTGATACAACCCAAGCGTGGTATCTTCAGTAGGGTTAATGGTAAAATTCTAAAGGCTACAATAATAAAAAGATCCGGTTCCAAATTCACTAATGAGGATGCCAAATTTTCATCCTTCAAATTATCAGCATAAATAATCGGTATTCCGATTTCCCCTGCATAATTAGCTACCGGAGTAGATAATGGTTTCCTCCCACGTCCCTGAGGCTTATCCTGATTGGTCACAACAGCCATCAGATCATGGGTCGTTTCGGAAAGTAAACGAAGAGAGGGAATCGCAAATTTCGGATTCCCCATAAAAACTATGCGCATGGCGCTTTGGTTTACAGCACGATCCCCTTCGAAAACTGCTCTGTTGTTACTTCCAACCGATTACCGGTTATTTCCTGAAGTTGGCTCTTGTATTGTAGACGTTGTAAAGGTGATAAATAATCTATCATCAAAATCCCATTTAAATGATCGATTTCATGTTGGATAACGCGAGCCATTAGACCAGTGTATGAGGAAGTAAATTGTTTTCCTGTTTGATCCTGATACTTTAATACTATCTCTTCAGGACGAGTAACTTCAAAACGGATTTCTGGTAGACTCAGGCAACCTTCCTCCATAACACTTTCACCCTGGGATCCTATTATCTGAGCATTAGCAAACACCATCGGTTTATCCCACTCCTCAGTATGAGTGACATCTACCACCATCAAATGATAGCTTACGCCTATCTGATTTGCGGCAAGACCTATTCCTTCTTCTTCATACATGGTTTCAAACATGTCTTGAATAATGGATTCAATATCAGAAAAATTTGAAATTTTTTCTGTTTTTTTCCTCAGAATAGGTTCGCCATAAGTTACTATGGGTCGTACCATCAGTCTTCACTCTTCTCTTTCTTGACTAATCCAGAGACAGATGATCTGGTAACCTCTAATGTATTACCTTTACCGACATTGAGTAATATTATTGAATCATTTTCTTTAAATCCAGAGATAGTACCTCTAATGCCCCCAACAGTAATAACACGATCTCCCTTTTTTAGAGCTTCTAGCATCAATTTCTTCTGTTTCTGCTGTTTCATCTGGGGACGCATCATAAAGAAGTAAATGACCACCATAATTAGGATAAAGGGCAGGAAACCTCCAATAGTAGAGCCCGCACCCCCGGTGCTTTGTGCAAATAGAATATCCAACGTTAATCCTCCAATTTTTTGAAACTTAAATTACTTCTGCCCTCAAGGAAAAACAAGTCAAAGGGGTGAGCAT
>JBHHUM010000033.1:0-23544 GCA_046861645.1 Fidelibacterota bacterium
AAAATATTCTCAGGGTAAATCGTTATTCGGTGTTCGGTTACGAAGCCCGTAACGGCTATCGGTATTCGGTATCCGGTATTCGGCTGTCACCTTCACTCTATTCCCAGTGGCTCCAATGTCTAACGTATGACGAAATACGAACTACGAAGGACCATACGGGCCTCTTCAACGATAAACGAATGTCATTTAACATTCTTTTCAATTGAGCTCAACATGATACCCCACTTTCGTTTTATCTGCTGTCCATAACTGCAGCAACCTGGTGACATGTTGGCTATAATGAGGATCACGGTTTACAAAAAGGTCGAGGTCATCCGAATACCGATAGGAAAGGTAATAACGGCTAAGTGCTGTACCACCGGTTAGAAAAAAGGGTGTCCCGGACTTCCTCACGGTATCCAGAATCCCATTTTGTAAAGGATAAAGGATTCCCTCGTAGTATGTTGCGTAGTCGCTCATTTTTATCTCTCAGACTTGCCAAACGGACTTGACTGATAGCGTCACTGGTCAGGTATTCCGTAAGAGCTTCCCTGCCCAGCAATTCCAGCAACTCATGCCAACTCAATTGTTCCAGCATCCTGACAAACAGAGGTTCAAAATCACAATGCCCGGCGTGCGCTCTTTCCCCCGTGATTACCGCATAAATGTCGTCAAGTGGTATTTCATAATCCCAATTGAGGCGTTTCAGGATCCGGTATGTATCTTCTGATAACTTTTTATTACTCATCTTTCTATCTGGATATCCAGTAAATGTGGGTATCAGGCTTTTTTGCCGCATTATCCACAGGGCACGCACAGCCTCTTAGCCAGTAGGCGAGCCTGTGTCCTTCGTAGCTCCTGTGGAGAAAAAGTGTTGTACATTTTTCGTAATGATTTCACCGGTTCTTTAACCGTTCAAACACATTTTTTGTGACCGGTAGATACGAGGGACATTTTTCATAAATACTTTTTGCCTGTTCTTCATTATATGTATGGGCAAGCATATTTCTGGATTCAATCATGTCGATAAAAATATCTTCCTCTTCAATCAGGTCAAGTGCGAATGCTTCCTTGAATACCTGACGTGGCGAAACAGCCCGAATACCATGTACCTCTTCTTAAAGTTTTTCACAGTTTTCCACAGCAGCTCATAGGTGAGTTCAAAGCGCTGAATAGATGCATCCCGGACAATGGGTGTTTCCAGCTCTTGCAACGCCTCGTCGAGCTGACTTATTGCTTTCCCCAGGTTTTCCAGATTTCTATTAAGTCTCTGAGAACTCAATGTGCTATTTCTTCAGCCTGCTTCAACGCTACAGTTTTAAACTCATCACTTACTGATGCAAAATCAATAAAATCAATTTTCAGAAGTGTGGGTATTTCATCAACTCTTTCTTTAATAGACTGCATCTGCCCAGCAGTTAAGGGGCTATCAGGTAAAATACCTATATCAATATCTGCCTTCTCATCAGGCGAATCGTTGGCTCTTGAGCCAAATAGATAGAGTTGATAAGCCGTACTCACCTCTTCTTGCACTATTTGGGTAATTTTGTCGATTATCAGTGAAATATCAGTCATATTTCGAAGTCATTGATACCTGGAGAGTCTCCCTTGGAAGGGAAAGTGCCGGATAATTAATATATCACTAACCACCTGTACCAGATCCACTAGTAGCTAAGAATATTATCGCCACCACTTGGGCCAGGTCGGCCAGGATGGACGCTATCTCCTTGGCAAATTCGGTCTTATCAAACGGCTCTTCCTCCGGCTCCCGACTGACGGTGATAATGGAACCATCCATCACCCGGGGACTGATCAGGGTCAGGGGATTAATTTTATGGGAGTCGCCATTGGGGTACTGCACCCATACATTCCAGCGGTCGGCATCCGGGGTGTACCCCCCGGCCACATCGATATAGTAACTGAGCCGCTTCCCCGGTACATACTTTCGGATACCCGGGTTATTGACTTCCCCATTAACAAACACCAGGTTAGGTTGTGGCTCAATCACGATTTCATCCCCATCCTGTACCTGAAAATTGAGATCCGAGCGCGGATTGTGGATAATGTCCTCAAATGACATCTGGATCGACTGCCCCTGCCGGGTAAAGCGGGAGGCTTCCGGATATGCTTCCGGTCGCAACCCCCCAGCCCTCTCGATGATATCCGTAATTTTTTCGTCAGGCGACAGGATAGTATAGCTCCCGGGGTACATAACTTCTCCCGTAATGGTCACTTGCCGTTGCAGGCTGAAGTAGGGATCAGGCCGTATAGAGACCACATCATAAGGTTGCAGCAGAAAACCGTCCTGCGGCGGCGGGTCACTACCGGGGTTGTGGGATTCTCCTGCAGTGACTTCAGAAACGTGAAATTTTTCATCCATGGAGAGGGTGACCACTTCAGCGTACCTGTCCAGACTCTTATTTTCTGGATCGATGCGGGCCACTTCCACTTTATAACGGTAAACGTTGGCATCCACCCCGCCAGCTTCCAGGATCAGATCTTTCAGACTCATCCCGGTTTTGAGATCGTACCGCCCCGGGTTCTGCACGACTCCTTCAATAGTCACCGGTTTGACAGCATTGAAGACGGTCTGGGCGTAAACCCTGACGATATCATCCGGCTCCAATTCCAAATTCTGAGGACTGGCAGGATGGTCCAGAACTTCTCCCAAATTAAAGGGGATGACGGTCCGAGTGATGCGATCTTCATCGAGGCGGAGAAGGTCGGCCCGGCCTAAAAATGTAGTGCTCTTGAAGACCGGATCATCCAATCCTCCAGCTTGAAACAGGAGATCGTACAGAGTCATATTCTCTTCAAACAGTTCGTAGCGGCCTGGACGTTTCACTTGGCCTTCAATGGTAACATACTTCGTTGTACCTTCAATTTCAGCTATAGAGTATATGCGCACCGAATCATCGGGCCTCAACAGTAAATCTGCCATCCCTTTTTTATTTAATACCTCTCCCAGATTGAAAGGTATAATCTCCTTGGTGACACTGTCTTCCTTCACACGTACCAGCTCAGCGCGTTGTAGATAAGTCTGCTTCCGAAATTCCTCGTCTATAAAACCGCCCCCCTTGAAAATCAGATCAAAGAGGGTCATCTCTTCCAATAGAGGATATCTCCCCGGTTGCTTCACGTGACCCTCAAGAGAGACCCGGTGTACGGGTATCATCTCCGATAAACTGTAGATTTTTACCCGATCCAAGGGCTGGAGGAGGATATCCTGTTCCCGGTCACCCGCTAACGCTTTACCGAGGTCCACCTTGATCAGCTCTTCGCGCAAATCTTCCCGTAAACGGATGATATCGGCCCGCTCCAGATAGGCATCCCCTAAAAGACTGTCCGCCTGTCTGATTAACGCACTCAACCGAAGGGAGTCCCCTAAGTCGTAGACACCAGGCCGCTCTACGGAGGCGCCGGTAATGGTCACCACGTTCTGGCGGATATCGAGGACGGAGAAAAGTTGTACCTGATCGCCATCCTGCAGATCAAAGGTCTTTCCCTGGTAAAGCACTTCATTCAAATCCACATCCACCAGGATTCGGTCCATATCCAGTTCATCCCGCTTCTCGAACGGGACCACCCGATCCACCTGAACCCGATCCAAATAGGCTGTGGTCCGCAGTCCCCCGGCAATGGTCAGCAGACTCTCCAGGGTTTCACCCTCCTGCAGTTCGTAGATGGCGGGTCTTTTGATCTCCCCCTGAATGGATACGGTCTTTTTCCGGGGAGGAATGAAGATGACATCGTCTAACTGCAAGCGGACATCCCCCACGGGTTTACCGGTTAAGAGATAGTCATAGAAATCGATACTGGCCACCTGCTGGCCGCCCCGGATCAGTCGTATATCACGGAGGGAACCGAGTCGGGTGGGACCCCGAAAATAATATAAGGAGGTAAACAGGGTCGTTGTGGGATTGACGGCATAGGCACCCGGCTGGGCTACTTCGCCCAATACCATGATACGCAAGGGACGCAATGTACCAAGACTCACATCCATATAGGTGGTGGCCTTACCGCTGGGAGGATCCAAGGAAGCGTAAGCCTGGGAAAGCAGTCGGAATAACTTGGTCTCTAAGTCACCTAAGATCAGACCATTCACAAAAACCTGTCCAATTTCCGGGATAAAGATGAACCCCTCCCGGTCTACATTAAATACCTGCCGGAACTGGGTTTCACCCCATAGCATAATAATGATTTCATCACCAGGACCAATATTGTAGTAGGGATCAATAGCCCCGAATTTTGAGGCCTGAAAGGCTTCCGGATCCCCCTGAAATATATCATAGCCAAAATAGGGGAGTGGTTGTCGTGAGGGTTGCTGCTGACTTTCCAGGGCGACTTCTTCTATCTCCTCCAGTCTCTCTTCAGCCGTTACTGCCTGCTCCTCAGCTGGTAATCCTGTAACCCCTTCTTCACCAGGAGTCATCACCGCCTCACTAGGAAGAGCCTCCACAGGTTCTACTACCGGCTGTTTAGCTTCCCCTTCCTCCTTGGTAAGGCCCCTTTTCTTCAGCTCAGCTTCAATTTGTGCTTCGGTCATCCCTCGTTGCCGAGCCATTTCTTTGGCCTGAGTTTCCGTAACACCAGCCTCTTTAGCTTTTTTCTTCAACTCCTGTGTAGATTGCCCAATCAGTAGAGTACAGGCAAGAATCATCAAGAATAGAACTTTTCTCATAATCTCATCCCCTTACCTCAATAGAAAGTGTATGAATAAACGGTCAATGTGGACATAACATACACACTCTGTTTTACTTCTTGGGGAGATTCTACACAAATTATTCACTAATTCGCAACGATTAGTTATATTTACCCTTAACAATTACGGCGGTGGGATCTCAACGATAACCAGTTCGCCGGGGTCAGCGAAAGACCGGTTATGACCTTCCGGGGATGGGGAGGCTTGAAGACCCCAAGCCGCCATTTTAATTCTCCAAATCGTGTTAAATACTTCAATAATAGCTGCTTTAAATATTAGATCAGCGAAGAGGGTAAATAGATTGAATTCTAAGGCTATGTTCTAAAGATAAACTGATTTGCATCTTGTTTACATCACCCTGTTGAACTCTGACAGAGTTCGTGTTTACCGTGTTCAGTGCCTTTATAGACATACAATCTCCCGACATGAAGTACGGGACTGTAAGCCTACGGGATTTCTATTCATATTTCAAGACTCCGTTAGACTTCAAAGGTCTATAACCTCTAATCATAATAGATCGCCAACGCTACCTGCCCTGCTTGCCCGGTAATGAGGAACACCAGCCCCGTAGGGAACGGAGTGACTGTATCGGGGAGTGTATCAGGGTAAGGAGCTGGTGACTGAACGGAGTAGGTGTTGAATGTTTTTTTTATGTCTAATTCAGTAAGTTTATGGAACATAGCCGATTCTAATACAGTGAAGTTGTCAGCAGTACAAAGCTCCGCCCCGTCACTTACATTCCGGCCTTGCCGGAACGAGTGTAGAGGCACTATATAGGAAACGATTGCTAAATAAAGAAAAAGGTATTGACTGCCGTATTACCGTCTGTTTAAACGGTAATACCCGCAATCATACCTTCAGGTAATATTTCCTATAACTTGTCTTTCCATCCCCGGATATAATGATTCCCAGTTTCACTCCCACTAAAACTAAGCTTTTCCATGAATTAATTTCAAGGAAAAACTGTACAAGGAAATCTTAATACCTCCTATCCTCAAATTGCTGTGATGAAAATCACAACCTGAAAAATATGTTGTACCTACGTCGGCAAAAGTGACTGTCCCCGTTAGGGGTCACACTACACTTTGGTTGTCAATTAAACCCGAATGCATTTGTCATTCCACTTCCAGCACGGTAATTTTGGCAGCCTTTTTCGAATGCTTTTGGCGCCAGTAGCTCAACCAGGTAGAGCAGCGGACTCTTAATCCGTTGGTTGGGGGTTCGATTCCTCCCTGGCGCACTTTTGTGGAGACCCCGGCGCTTGTTGGGAGTTCCCTGCTGGCTACCCAGGGATAGGGTGGGTAGGAATTTCTCTCGGGCACGTGCCAACCACGGATGGAATCTAAAGAGTAATTGAAGTCATATTTCGGGTTGTCCGCAAAGCACAGCATAAGCAATTTTAGAAAGAGAGAGACATTAACATGAATTCGAGCCTACAAGCTAAATTACTGGTTGCGGTTCCTCAACTGGTGGGGCCCTTTTTCACCAAGAGTGTAATTTTTATTCTCGATAACAGCCCTGAGGGCAGTACCGGAATAGTGCTCAATCACCCGACAGACCACACTTTAGCTGAACTGAATGAAACCCTCCAGGCCAGCCGACGAAAGGATGATCGACTTTACCTTGGAGGACCGGTAGATCCGACCGTCGCTCTCATCATTCACAACGATACCTATCAAGGCCCAGATACCAAACCTGTAACTACCGGTTTGGCGTTGAGTACCACCCTGGAGAGTATCCAGGTCATGGCTGAAAGTAGCAGTCTTCCCTTCCGTTGCTTTATGGGTTACGCCGGTTGGGCTCCCCAGCAACTGGAAGGTGAAATAGCCAAAGGATCCTGGCTCCTGAATCCCCTGATTCCCGAGCTCCTGTTCTCCGATCAGACCGCCACTATGTGGGAAACCGTTCTGGGTAAGATGGGACTTGATCCGCTCACCATAGGTCCCGGTGCATTCGACTAAAAAAGACCTGCTTCCCAGTCAATTATTTGCTCGCCTCAAAAGTATCGACCAGCAAGGATTTTTCTAAAAAAGATTCCTCAGCAGCTACATTTTCACGTGGTGGAACGCGTCAACAAGACTAAATTCTCAGCCCCTAAATGAGGACATCAGGGGGAAGAAATGATCGGTTACACCTGCGCTTGTAGTTCGTTGAAAAGATTTGTGCCCGTAGCTCAGTCGGTAGAGCAGCGGCCTTTTAAGCCGTTGGTCGCAGGTTCGAACCCTGCCGGGCACACACATTCTTATTTAAGTTATGTTGCATAACAGTCGCTGTTACGGATTTGAGTTAAGAGCGGAATTTACTTCTTCGTCAGTGCCCAGCTACCATCCCAATCATCACCCGGGGGATTGGTTTTATAGTGTTCACAGCGAGGGATATATACCCGGCTGGGATTGGTCTTGCGCCCCGGGAACATATCTTCCAATTCAGCAGCAGTCTGAAAAGCTTCCAGGGCCTGATCCCACTTTTGATCCCTGTACAGTGAAACTGCTTCGTCAAAGGCTTTCAATAGCTCGGCATAACCGTCCGGCATTTTCCCTTTTTCAGCTATCAGCTCGAATACCCTTGCTGGTTCTGTCTTCCCCATGACGATGACATAGTCGAGATCCCGCCAGATGAATCTATCAGCGCATGCTCTCTGAGTCTCCTCCGCTACCTGCACGTAAATTCCATACTGTTTAGCCGAAGCTTCAAGGCGGGCGGCCAGATTTACCGTATCACCCATCATGGTGTAATTCATGCGCATGGATGACCCCATATTCCCGGTAACCATGTGACCGGAGTTGATACCTATACGGTTCTGCATGTGGTGCACAATCTCTGGCCAGCGCTCTCCCTGAGATGCCCACTCTTTCCGGAGTTCGGCCAGCCGTTCCTGCATCTTTACGGCCGTGAGACAGGCATAATATTCGTGATTCTCTACCGGAGCGGGAGCGCCATAAAAAGCGACAATGGCATCACCTATGTACTTATCCAGGGTTCCCTTGTTCGCCAGTAGAATATCAGTCATTTCCGTCAGATACTCATTCAAAAGTTCGACCAGGTCCGTGGCTGATAACTTTTCTGAAAAGGTCGAGAAACTCTGAATATCGGTGAAAAAGGCAGTATGGTACCCTTCCTCACCTCCTAATTGTGGCTCCTGTTTCTCCTTATACATCTGCTCGATGAGTTCTGGTGAAATATAGGTGCCGAAGGTATTCTTCAAAAAGCGCTTGTCTTTCTCCGCCACTAAGAAATTATAGAGGAAAAAACCCAAGTACGTCACTCCCAAACTGATAGACGGTCGGACAATCTCCCACATGAGCAGATGGTTCATAAACTGACTGTAAGTGAATAGAATCCACCCCCCTATAACGACGATGGGCATGGGCAGCGACCATAGTGGTTTAGGAGGAAGTCCCACCAGTCCTCCTAATAGAACAGACATGATTACCACTATCCAGAGATTGGTAGAACTGTCCGTACGACTGACAAACTCCCCCTGCAGAATGCTCTGGAGTACATTGGCGTGTATTTCCACTCCCGGGAAGGTCTCCTGCACCGGGGTATTCCTGAGGTCCATAAGCCCCGGGAGGGACGAGCCCACAATAGCTGACTTACCATCCCAATATTCAGGCGATAACCACTGGGGGTTCATACAATAAACATATTCAATATATTTAAACGTCTTAAAGGTCCCATAATAATTGACGTACATCCGACCTTGCTCATCAATGGGAATCTCTCGAACAACTTCTCCTTTCCGGTTGGTCAGACGCAAGAGGCCCTCTTCAAAATCGTAGTCCACACCGTCCCGGGGGATGTCTAGAATATCCATAGCGGCTGATAGTGTAATAGAGGGATAGACATGTCCAGGTCCTTCAAAATATATGGCCGTAGGGGCCCGGCGGATAACACCGTCAGGATCCTGGGGGAAGTTGATACTCCCCACCCCATAGGAGGAGGATAACAACTGGAAATGGGTATTACCTATCCGGGCAGCCGGTGGTAACTGTCTCGCTTGCTCTTCAGGCAGAAAAATAATATGTCGCATCCAGGCTGAGGAGTCATACCCCGCTGGTTCCGTCTCCATGCGGTAAAGAAAACTGGCCGAATCTTCTGTCTCGAAAACCAGGGCATGATGAGTTTTTTTGCTCTCCCTGGTGGCTTTAATAAATTTAGCGGGATCGGATTCCAAAAGGTATTCTTGCGTCCGTGACGAGAGCCATTCATCAGCTGGCCAATGGGTAACGGCCAGATCATAAACCAATCGCCATTGAGTTGTATCCTGAGGATCAAAGATAATGTCAAAGAGCAGGCTTTGCGGTTCGATAGGCATCAATGTATCGATAGGAAAAACGGGACCTGTCAAGCCGTTGACATCGACGTGCTGTATAAAGAATTCATCGCCAGCCCAGTTGCTTCTCCCAGAGATCGTAAATGTGCTGTCATAAGCAACATCGTCCAGTAATTCCAGCTCTGCTGTGGTATCATCTGACTTACGACGGAACACCTGATAATAATCAATGGCAGAGGAGATGGTATCCGGAGACCATACCAACTTTACCGAATTGGTAACCACATCAATAAGCTGGCCGTGGTAAGCATGCGGCCAATCCTGATAACGTCCGAGACCTCCACCGTCAGGAGAAGCTATGGAGTTATTCTCAATATCAATAATCACCACGTGATCGATAGACTCCGGTTCCACCCCTACCACCTTGCTTTTCATGCGGGCATCGTAAGAGAGATATTCATAGCCATCAAATAAGGCCTTCAGTCCCGGAATATTGGCGGAACCCCAACCGCATAGCAGACCTATTCCCCATCCGATACCAGCACCTATGAGGATACGTTTAAAAATGTCAGGCACTCTGTTCTCTCGGCAATAAGCAGAGTACAAAAATGTCAGAACACGACTGCAGCAATTGGACTCTTTTCTGGTCGAACAGCTTCCTCACACCTTCCTCCCATTCTTTCTGCTATTGAAAGCCTTGCCAGCAGCGGAATTAATCACCATCCAAGTTCTGGTTCCACTGCACCCATTCGGACTGGGCATCCGCTTCCTTATCAAACTCAAACAGGTGATACTTGCCATCAGCCCGGACATTAATCTGCATGCCCTCCACCAGTTTTATCCAATCTTCCAGAGAGACTTCGTAGGGACCAGCGATTTGCGTAGGAGCTTCCACCTCCTGTACGGGCCCCAGACGGAACTTGGGAGGACCTCCCTGTTTCTGCTGCTCGTCCTGGGCATCACGCCGCATCTTCTGCAGATTCTCGGGTCGATTGACTTCCACTTCACCCTGATACACCAGAACGGAGCTCTCTTCTTTATCAGCCACCGCCCGGTACTTGGTGCCACGGATGGCTGCTACCGCAGTGGGAGTCCGTACTGCTACGTTTTTCCTCTCTCCAAAGCCTGCTTTGGCTGACACCCACACATTTCCGCTCTTCAACTGGGCATTAAAATCTTTCTGCATCCCCATGATATCTGCCTGTAGAAGCTCCAGCTCCGAGTTTTCTCCGATACGTAACTTTCCTCCCCCCGTGAGTGTGATCTCCGCCCGCGACTTAGCCCGGGTACGAAGCGCATCATTAACAAAAACAGTTTGATTGACTCCTGCTTTTTTCCATTGCTCACTTCCAGCAGCTCGTACTTCAACCCGGCCTAAAGGAAGGGTGATCTTACCAAACCGTTTTCCTTTTTGAGCGCTACCTATAGAAATAAGACTAATAATAATTAATGAAACCGCTGTCCACTGTCTGATCATTTGCTTAACCTCCCTGAAGAGGCAAGTTATGAAAAGTCAAACCTATTTTCACCAAATATTAAGCCTCCTTAAAGACCTGCTGTCTGAATTTTAGATGACTTCCTTTGATTGGATTCATTCATTAATTTAACTATTATCGGATATGTACTGGTATCTACTGCAAACGATTTTTCTCTTCACTGTGGGCAACAATCTACTTCAAGCTCGCACTGAACCTGATGAGCTTCTTTCTCCCCAATCGATCTCGTACGAGGGGGTAACAGGATATACAGATCAGGATACTGATCCCTGTTTAGAGTGGGGTCATACTACCGAGGGAACAAAAATTCCAGTCAGCCTGAATCCTCCCTCTGGTCTTCGTATCCGCTGGCTGGGTACCGCCGGTTACGAAATCAGTGATGATAGTGTTACTATCCTGATTGATCCCTTTGTCTCCCGACCTAAACCCTACGAACTTTTTCGGGAATTGGACATCGATACGGAAGCTGTGGACTACTATATCCTTGAACCCCTGCAAGTCAACCAACTGCAACTGATTCTAATCTCCCACAATCACTACGACCACGTTCTGGACCTACCGTACATTCTCTCACGATTCCCCGACCCAGAGACTAGACCACTGGTCGTGGGTGATCCCAATGTGGCCGAACTGCTGCACAGCTTTACCGATACCGTTTCTATTTCGTGGTTAAGGGTGAGTGGGGGGCTGGAAAACACCAGAATAGTGGTTGCTGACTTTTACACCAAAGAACCTACCGGAGTTACGAATCATTCTAAATATGTAGGCCATTTTGGAGACTTTGAAATCTGGGCCTATTCATCCCTACATCCTGCTTACCACCCCCTCCCCTGGCGGGGGCCAGAAGGTCAAACAGAAACATCACCACCTTTTACTGCCTTGGGTTACAAAACTTACCATAATATCTCCATAGAGTACCTCATCAGCTACAAAGGGTTACGCATCTATTTTTCCGAAACACCCATTACACTTTATCCGAAAGCGGTGGAACATGCCCATATTGTGCTTCAGGGAATTGCTGCCAGAAAAAATGAACATACCATCCCCCAGACTCTGGCTTACTTAAAACCCCAGTACCTGATACCTGCACATTATGACAACTTCTTCAAACCACTCCAAGAGTTCCAGCAATTCGATTATCACATCGGATTACCCTATGCTGAAGAGGTCATAGATTTCAGTCGCTGGGAAGAATTCCTGGTTGAATTTCCCACTTTTCTGAAAGAGGCTCAGGGACTCAATCCACAGGCAACCTCAGATAATCCAACCCAGATACGAGTTTTGAAATTATTTTACTATTACTCTTTAGAATCGTTAATTCCTCAGAAGAAGGAATAATAAGGTACTAAAGAAGACTACCCTCAGAAGATCTTGAGCTGAGAAAGCACTCAGGTTATTTCAAAAGGATAAGTTTCCTTGTCCTGACATACTCGATTTTACCGTTCTGCCTGGCTTCCAACCTGTATAGATAGACACCACTGGACACAGAGCGACCCTGATTATCCTTACCATCCCAGATCACAAAGTGCCCACCGCTGGTATAAGGTGCGCTTGGTAACACTGTGGCCACCTTGCGCCCCACTAAATCATAAATAAATATACTCACTTCACTTTCCTCGGGAAGATTGAATTGGATGGTGGTCGTAGCGTTAAACGGATTAGGGATATTCTGAGTCAAGCGATATTCGGCAGGTGTAAGCTGGAGCTTGCCTATAGCTTCTCTTGTAAACTCTGGGGGCCCGGCAATGAGTTCGAACCGGCGCGGCACCTCAGAATTAGTGGTAGTAAACTCATATGTACTACGAGCGGACAGGTTTTGCACTGCCTCAAAATCCGTATCCACCAGGTAAAGCTCCCAGCCAACGGGCAGTTCTTCGGGAATATCCACAGATAAGGTTACATACCCAGAACGGTTTGTTATTAACGTTAAAGGCCAGACGTGACCTGCTTCAAATGCATGATGAATATCACGACTGTAGCGGCCCGGCTGGTTGGTCCACTGGTCGTTGTCAAACGCCAAGGAGATATATTCACCAATTACCGGAGGTTCATGACGATCCAGCACATCCCAGTCTGTACTGGCCTCTGGAGCGGTACCAAAAAAGTTCTCTTCATCTATCAACTCCCCCGAGGTAGCCTTGATCCTGCCCTGCCAGGTTAATTCAGGTGCCGTCGTGCGGGAGAGACTCCCCGCTCCCAGGGGTTTCACCGACACAGTTGTGTTATAATAAGCATAGAGCCAGTAGCCCCGACCCGGTTGCAGAGTAGTCAGAGTATTGTAGCCACCACCATTGTACTCATACAAAGTAGGCTCGATAGCCCCCCCATCTGCTTCCACATCACTCATATTAACATCAAAGGCATAGGGATTCCCCACCATGTTCCAACCACTTTCCAGATTTATTGAAATCCCTCCAAAAAGGTGGGTTGACAGACCGTTCTCCGCTTGTAATGATACCGCGTTCCGGGAGATAATCCAAAACCCATTCCCCAATTGCAGCTCGCCTGAATTCTCCACATACGATTGATTCTTCCACCTAAACACCCGCCACTGCTCCGGATCATACGTGCCTAACTCATCTCCGAACTGCTGCTCAATATTCTGGTCACTCAGATCACCGGGAATGGAGATCATGGTGTACGTCTCTGGTGCTATCTGGCGAACATCAATAGAGGAAAAGTTGACTCTGACTTCTACAGGGTTACTGGTTGTCACCTTACCATTTTCATCTTCAGCCTCCACAACAAAGAAAAAGCCCTTGTAGGTAACATGACCCTCCGGGACCTGAACTGTCCAGGTTAAACCGGTAAGGGGGGGTAATAGATTGAGCGTCCTATTGACTGTCTCACCACCCAAGACATAGCGCAATTCAACCCTCTCCAGGGCTGCTTCAGCAATAATATCAACATTAATTGTGTAGGCCTGACCCGCATAGGCATCTCCGTCGCCGGTTATAGAGAGAATCTCTGGCGCTGCTGGTGTGAAGTTCCCTCCAGAGGAGTCACTACCTACAGTCCACTGACTGAAAGAACTCTGGTTATAAGCGCAAATCACATTGTTAATTTCATCATATACCAGATCACCGTCTGAAATCAGCTCCCAAATATCGTCCGAATAGGCCGGACGCTTTAGAATTTTCAGATTCATAAAATCATCGATACCTTCCACACCGCTCAGATCGAAACAGAGATCAGCGGTAATATCCCCCTCATCCAGGTTCGTCACCAATTCCCAGTAGCGATCGGCCACAGCCATATTCATGCCCCCTGCTCCGTTCCTGGGGGTACTCCCGTCCACGTAGGTAACACTCAGGACACCATCCGACACACTCAACTCAGTAACATTAAGCGTCATTTGAGGCAGGTCAGTGGTGGGTCCCTGTACAATGGGAACCGTGGCTGAATTTATGGTTACAGAATCGAAGGGAAGCACTTCGAGAGTAAACTCAATATCAGTCTCCGCAACGGTAGCATTCTCTAAAAAAAACGTCAGGGTGACGGTATAAGTACCCAGTGAGTCTGGAGAACCAGAAACCAGTTGTACTATTTCTTCTTCACCAGATACAACGTTTATTGGCAACTCTTGTGAGGATACATAGAGTAAATCCGAATTAGTACTGGTAACATTGGAGATTTTAAATTCCCCTGCACCACTATTCTCAACCGTAAGACCAAAGGTGTCACTTTCGCTAGCTTCAACAGTCAAGTATATGTCCTGATAATCCGTGGCAAACTCGCCCAGAGCTGCACTGAGGATAGAAAAATCGTTGTCGCTCCCATCAAAAGTGGCAGCATTGCCAGGGTCTATAATACCAATCCGGCAGTTGGCTGACTCCAAACTTTCAGGAATTATCCAACTGTAAGCTTCATTAGCAGAAGAGGCTGTGGTAATGAAATAGTCATAGTTTCCGCCACTATCCCGGGAAAGATATATATCGAGCCCAATATTACTGCCTGTCCAGTCCCAGGTAATGGCCATCTGTTCACCTGTTGTAAAGGTCTCCCCTCCGTTGGGAAAAGTTACCGTCACTTGTTCACTACCACTACCACAGTCAGCTAACATCACTGTACCGATATTGATTGTTCCCCATACGTCCACGTCATAATAAACTGCCACCATGTCCTGGCCAGCATCACAGATATCAGGACTGGCGTTAGGTGAGCCATCCCTGTCGAAGAAAGCGGCTACGGCATAGTCGTCTCCTTCCACAATACCATCAATAAAGTCGGAGTAATTGCCGCTGTTGAAGTCGTGCCAAACAGGACCGAAGTCTACATCAGGCTGGCCGGATGTGGGGTCTCCATTATAAAAAATTCCAATGTAGATGTTTCCGGAAACGATTTGGGGAGAGTTAATGGTAAAATCAATCCGACCGTTGCCGCCGCTACCAAAATAGAGATCAAAGTTAATATTAGCAGCGGAACCCCCTGTGACTTCAAACTCACCACTCACACCTTGAAGCTCCTCAGGATTAGGATTCCAGTCACTGTTTTCATCCACAAAGGCTCTTACCTCCCAGCCAAAACCGTCCCAGATGCCGGGATCATCAAACTGATAGCCCTGATCTGACGGGAAGGTAGCGCTCCAGTTTTGCTGAAAATCGGGGTCCCAGGGATTCCAATCATCACCTCCATTGTCGGGACTGAACAGACCTATGATAAGTTCCCCAGAGGCTGATTCATCAGAATGAATGTTCCCATCTACGTGACCGCCTGCTGCTCCGGGAGTTGCAGAAACTTCGTTGGTTTCATACCTAATGCCTCCCTGGTCATACATCCACAGCTTGTAGTAGTAATTGTTGCCTTCAGAAACATTGTTGTCTCTCCAGTTTAATACATTGACATCTGTTTCATCCAGAATAACAGGATCGCCTAAAGTAACACCACCCACAGTATTACGATGAAGCTCATACCTAACAAAATCGCCATCCGCATCCGGCCAGCGATCCCAACTCAGATCAATGTAATTTATATCAGAACCCGAAATCCATAAAGATGATCCAACAGGACTCAGCGGTTCACTCGGATCCCAAGTGGGATTCCCGGTGATTGTGGCATTATGCCCTTCACCGCTCTCATCGATTAACTGATTGCCGCTTCCTTCATTACAATTATACAGAAGAAAGGTGTTGGAAGTGGGGTTATAATCCTGTGTCCATGGATCAAAATTGTTTCCCTGATACAGAGCAATATCACTGATACGAATGATATCAGCTAAGCCATCAAAGCCTTCCCCAAAGCGCATGGGATTGGTGTTGCCGGGTAAATTCCCACTAATTGGAAGAGTAGCCTTCAGCTCACCGTCCCAGTATAATGCCATATTTACCCCATCATAGTCTGCCGCAATATGGTGCCACTCACCGGGATTCGGTGAATATTGCCAGTTGATTTCTCCTATACCACCTAATGAAAATCTAAACTCTCCAGTATTACCTACATAATCTAAGAAACCCCAGTTTTCCCTGTGAATGAACTCATACAGTTCGCCAGGACCAGCCGGACTATGCAGCCTGATAAACATTTCCATGGTGATTTCCGGACCGCCGTCTAGGGTTGTGAAGTTTGTCTCGGCATATCCACCTGTGGCGCCGAAGTCGAAAGAGAACCCAACGCCGCCTATGGGACCCAGCTCCATATTGACATTTTCTGCCGAAGCGACATCAAGTTCAAAGCCGTCGGGATACCATGCCTCTGCCTCAGGCTCCTGAGGCTGCATGGTAGTGTCTTCATCAAGAAATGCGGCTACGTAGTAGAAGTCACCGGGTGCGACGCCTGTAACTTCAACGGTGTAGTTCACCGGATAGTTTAAATCGGGTGCGAAAATGATTTCTTCTGTTATGGGATATTCGTTCTCCGGTGGAAATGGCCAGGTGGATGGATTTTTCCAAACAGGGATAAAGAGTTTACCGCTGGGATAGTCAAACTGATTACTGGGATATGTAATTTCGCCGGAGATAGTGGGATCTTGACTATATGCGAACTGGCCTACGGCTGTAACGAAAAAGATGAACAGGCTAATGCGCCGTGTACTTTTTCTAACGAATGTCTGTTTGCTTTTCATGTTTTTTCCCAGTAATTCTTTCACTTACCCCCGCCTTCGGCGTGGGGCAGGCGGGGGGTGAGTTCAATACCCACCATCACTTCAGATTGCTTAGTCACTAGTACCTTGTTCCTCAATTCGATCTCACGGATTCTGCGGCGGGTCCGGAGGCAGGGGAAGGTCAGCCGCTTCCTCTCCCTGGGTGGATAGATAATAGGCTGCTCCGCCGCCAGCGACAGCGAGAACTCCTACCCATAGGATCCATTTCTTACCCCCCTTTTTCTTGGGAGCTTCCTCCGGAACAGGTTGCTCAACAACCACCTCTTCCTTTTCTTCTACTACTTGAATACCCGCCAGATCCTTGGTTACCACTTCGAGGAGGTCAATAAGTCCTTCAATCCCACCGCGGTATTCCCGCTTGGAGACCCGCTCGATCTCTCCTGTCTGCACATCGAACATCCGGGCATCTACCGTGTACAGTTCACCTAATTTACCAATACTCCCGGTGACCATCTTCTGCACACCTAACAGTTTGCCAACCTCCACAGCACACTCGGCGGAAGTACAGCCTGTCTGCTGAAAACCCTGTTCTTCAAGGATCATCTCCATCTGACCACGCTCAACTACTACAAAGGCACCTACTTCCACCATCTCCGAGCGGAGACGATCAGTAAGGGTGGCTGCTTCCAGAGCAGAGATACCCCGACCTTCAAGGTCGAGGACAGCGACGGGAATCTTATCACCATTCTGAGCCTCGATGTTTATGGGGATATACAAAAACACCAGAGCCCAGGTAAGATAATAGCACAGCGCTTTCCTAAAGAGATGCATTATGAACCATCCATTTTAATACAAGGGTAAATTAATAGATTTCCTTCACCAAGGTTGTGACCGAGATAACAATAACGAAAAAGAGTGGCTTTTGCAAGAGGATAGTTGTAACAGTTGCGACGCACTTGGCAGTGATAGTTGCGACGCACTTGTGAAGTGCGTCGAAACTAAGATTACCTCAATAAAAGCATCTTCCGTGTGATAAACTTATCACCCGAAGTAAGAGCAGAAATGTACATCCCGGAGGCGACACCCTGTCCTAATGCATCCTTTCCGTCCCACACCACTTCGTAGTAACCGAGATCGTACCACCTGTCTGTCAGAGTCACTACCTCCTGCCCCAGCAGATTGACAATCTTCAGTGATATCTTCTCCGGCCGAGGCAGTGCAAAAGCTATCCTTGTAGTGGGATTGAACGGATTGGGATAATTCTGATGAAGAGCAATTTTCTCCGGCAACGCCGCCAGGGTCTCCCTGACCATCCGATCCACAAAGTCAGGTGAACCGGCAATGACTTTCAGATGATAGGGAAAATCTTCCCGGGCATCCGTAATCAGTGCCGTTTCGCCAGCGAGAAGATCTTTCTGCTCCCGTGAGAGCAGATCAAAAAGTACCGCATTGAACTCAGCGGGCAGAGTACCGTAAATCTCCGGCGCAATTGTTACCGGGCTTCTGACCTTTCGCACGTGAAGATCAATATCCCACATACCATCCACTTCGTCTGAGGAACGGACATCACTGGTGAAAAGAGGAAGTCCTGTGCCCCACTCAGGCCTGTCCATAGACAGTGATACGTAGCCGTCGATATAAGGCGGTTCGGGATTATCGTATTGGTCCAACATTTCTTCGGCTCCTGCTAAACGTCCCACATAGTTGGCTACATCAGAGTAGTTCCCTGACGTAGCCTGCAGCTGGATCAGCCAGCCCTCGTCTACTTCTTTTGCCAGTCGGGCTATTGAGCCTCCCCCGTTTGTAGGATCTACGGTTAAGATCTTATCAGAGGTGGTACGGTTGTAGATGGCATAGCCAGCCCAGGGAGCCAGCTCTGTAACAACGTCGGTCCACCCCTCGCTGCCATTGCCATAGGTAAGTGGTCCGTAGAACACGCTCTGGTCAGCATTCACTGCTACCCGGAAGGCATAAGGCGAACTGATAAGATTCCAACCAGACTTAATCGTCAGTTCTGCCCCGGCCATATCTATTGAAGTACCACTACCTGTTGTAAAAGAGACATTATCTCCTACCATCTGATACAGCCAATAGCTCTCTCCCACTGACAGGCTGGAAGCTTCGGTCCAGCTGGTACCCGTCCACCGGAACAACTGCCAGGTAGTGTTAGACGAAGCCACAGCAAATTCATCCCCAATGGTATTAGCCGTTGCCTTATCGTCCAGATCAGCGGGGACTGCAATCATGCGCCACTTGTTCTTGGGAAAACCACTACTGTAGGGACTACCAGAGATTGAACTGGCAAGCGAACTGGCCGGGAATTTCACCGGAATACCCAGAGTATCTGACGTACTGCCGAACCCGTGCTCATCAGTCGCCTTGATGAAATAAGCCAGTCCGGTAAGGGTAACCTCTGAAGAGGGAATCGTGGCGCTATACCCTCCGCCATCATCCGTCATGGCCAGTTGACTGTAACCAGCTCCCCCACCCACCAGGTAGAAGAGATTTACACTGGTCAGGGCAGATTCATCTGTGACGGAAGCCGTTACCACTACGGACTCCAGAACTCCCGGAGCAGTGGGTGAAATGGAAACGGTACCAATAGTAGGAGCTTGAGTATCTACAAAAGAATTGTCACTCTCATCTGAACCAACCGTCCATTGACTGAATTCACTCTGATCCTTAGCTGTGATAGTATTACTCTGGGCATCAACCACCACGGAATCAGAAGCGAGGAATTTCCACATGACTCCCGGTCCAGCCAGGTTCTGCCGTTTGGCCAGGCGCAGCATAGTGGGATTTTCAACACCCGGGAGACCGGAATAATCAAAGGTGATATCCACCACAAACCCAGGTGGGATATTACTGGAAACCTCCCAATAAAACCCGGCAAAGAGCGGATTGGTTATCCCGCCATCAGGATCGTAAAAACCAGTGGTTGAATCCGATGGTGGCGCTGAGGGAACAGCCGTAACGGAAATGTTACCACCCTGACCGGCTGTGAAATCGAAAATTACACCCACAGAGTTACCTTGATTATCCATCATCTCAAAAGGCGGTTGATTCCCTCCTTCAACAGTGGTATCGCTATTGGCAACTCCACTTCCTTCGGGGAGAAGCATCAGGTTCACAGCTACTGTGTCAACGATAGTACTTAGATTCTCACCGGCATTAGAAGTGACATAGAGCCAGCCCAA
The DNA here is from genome assembly GCA_046861645.1 of Fidelibacterota bacterium. Taxonomy (GTDB): domain Bacteria; phylum Fidelibacterota; class Marinisomatia; order Marinisomatales; family UBA2128; genus UBA2128. The sequence continues at coordinate 19,691 of JBHHUM010000033.1, forward strand.
ATAGTCACCGTCGTCCAAATTCGCTGTCTCTACCACGTTTACCTGAATAGTATCTATACTGCCACCCGTAATCTGCCCAGATGGAGTGGAGATGGTTAACCAATCATACGCTACCCAGAAGGCATCCACTTCCACTTGATAATCGAGGAGATAATCGCCCTCATTCGACAGGACTAAATCGAACACCACATCTGTTCCCTTAACGGTAGTTATTCCAAAGGAAGTAGAATTGTAGGTAATCTCAGGATAGGTAATCCCCTCTCCTGTCAGGGAGAATATAATCACTGGCTCGGCCAGACCAGAAAACTCCATGATTACAGAATCAGCAAAAGTACCTTTGGCGGTCGGAGCAAATGTCAGGGTGATATCTGTGGTAGTACCGGGGAGTATGGTGCTACTCGCTGGGGAGGCACTGAACAACCCCGTGGAGGTTGAAGTGGACGTGATTTCCAAGGTATCGCTACCACTGTTTTCCAAGGCGATGACCTCAACACTATCCCGGTTGATCAATACCTCCTCAAAGTTGACAGATTGCGCCGCGAGGTAATAAGCATCTAAATCGATCGTCACATCATTGTTCAAAAAAGCACTGGTGTGGAGAGTCGCAGTACCGCTATAGTGACCCGGTGCGCTTCCGGCGTCGAATTGAACCTGCAGGGTGGCGCTCCCGGAGGGAAGAATCGCCAGGGGTAGATCACCTTCCACAAATGACAGAGTGAAATTTGACACTCCAGTAATACTTACAATCTGCAGGGTATCAGAACCTGTATTACTAACTACAATTATCTGGGTACTATCAGCAGTATTCCCAAAATGCAGGGAACTGGCGGAGAGTTCAATCCGGGAAGCAATGCCAGAACCACTGAGCTCGATGGTTTGTTCTGCCGCATAGAGGTCATTGGACATTACCGTCAATACACCCGAGAAAGTATCCACCGTATCCGGGGTAAACGTGGCAGTGATCTCCTCACTCCCCTGAGGCGGAATCGCTGTAAACATTTGCGGTTCCACAGAGAAATGACTATCATCCACCGTAATATCCGAAACCACCAGATCTATCTCACCCAAATTAGTGAGGGTAAAGACCTGCGTAGCGGAGGAGTCGGCAGTTATAGGACCAAAATCGTAGCTGTCTTGTGAAAGACCAAGAAACGCCGCTACTCCCCTTCCAGACAGGATTATAGAGGAGGTTTGCTGATCGGGGTCGTCAGACAGGATGAAAAGGGACGTTGCCGCATTCCCGGTGTCAGTAGGAGCAAAGGTTACCCATAATTCGATACTTTCTCCCGGAGGAACCTCTGTCTCGACCGCATCAAAGGTTTTTTCCATAGCGGGGTTACTGTGCCCAAAATCGGGAAAAACGGCTGGGGATTTAGCGTGCTCTCGTACACGATGAGCAATTGATACTCCTTTCGTTAATTGCCCACGGGAAGGCACCGCTCTCTTTGCGGCTTCAGAACCTCTATGACTGCCATCAATCTCTCCCCGGGAGGACGTGTTACCACCGACCACAACAGTGAACAGGGAATCTGCTGTATAGATAGAGTCAATAGTCAAGGTATCATTACCGATGTTGGAAACAGTCATCACCAAGGTACTGTCACCATTAACGACCACAGGGCCAAAGTTCAATGCATTCTCGGAAGTTTCGATGACAGGGACCACTCCCTGACCATCCAACATCACGGTGAGGTCATTCTGATCCGGATCATCGTGGACAATGGTCACCGTCTCCACGTAATGAACAGTGTCCACAGGCATGAACAGCACCGTTACTATCTGGCTCTGTGCCGGAGCCAGTTGAGCAGCAGAGGGGTCAACTTCAAAGACCTCCCCACTAACTGTAATGGACGTAATTAAAAGATTATCCGAACCGGAATTGATGATATCAAACGTCAGCAGCTTGGAGCTATCTCTGCGTACACTACCAAAGAAAAGTTCGTTTGCCGTTACATCAATGGTGGGCTTGACCCCTTCACCCACAAGGGGTATCTCCAAGACTGGCAACCCGAAAGCATCACTATAAATCAGGAGAGTATCTTGGAAGAATCCCTCATCATCCGGAGTGAAACCGATGGTCACATCAACACTATCCCCTGCTGCCACGGAATCCGTCACATTGGCTTCAAATACAGTCGTGCTGAGGGTCAGATTGGAAATGTGGAGTGTATCGGTACCGGGATTAGAAAGCGAAAGATAGATATATTCCGTACTGTCCCGCCGTACTGAACCAAAGTCGACACTATCTTGACCCGTGGAAATAAGCGGTGCAACGCCTTCGCCAGTCAGTGCTACGAACAGGCTATCATTCCCTGTAGGATCGTTAGTGATGATGACCAACTCATCCGCAAAATCTCCTGTATCCAGTGGAGCAAAGGTGATATCCATGTTGAGACTGTCGCCGGGGAGGATTTCCGCTGCGATTCTTGAGCTTGAGTTTTTTCCATTAGGGCTCGAGGAGAAAAGCCGTGGTCGGTTGGAACCTTGTGTTTTGCTCAATCGTTCCCCAGCCGTGAATCCCGACACCTGTCGGGAGGCTATTGACTCTTTAATTGATGCTCCTTCTTGTGTAGTACTAAATATTCCTTTTTCTTTCAATCCAGTAGTTGGATCTCCTGAATTAACCCATTTTTTCCCACCTTTCTGAGGGGTGCGTAGATTCTGATAATGCACATCAGATGCCGGGACCAACTTCCTACTGTCGGAGCCTCGATGTGTCGGGGTAGATCCCGATGACACGAAGCGGATGTCGAGACTACCAGTAATCTCGGTTTTCCCAATTGACAACTCCACACTAAAGTAGTTGGTATCTCCTCCAGCAATATAGATGGAATCCACCGTAAGCGTATCGCTGCCCATATTGTATAGTGTCGTTACCCACGATGACGTTTCACCCTCCACAACGTTCTGCTCAAAGAAATAGTGTTCTATCGGTTCCACTAATGCCAGCGGATAGCTCACCTCCAGTACAGCTGACTGCTCACTGTAAAGGTCAGCTGTATCCACCGCAGAGATGGCGTAATAATTTATCACACCAATATCGGCGATCAGGTGATTGTAGAATGTATCCGGCGCGGCTACTACATCAATAGAATCGAGCTCCAGCGGGTCAAAACCCTGATAAACCACGTATTCCACCAGATCTCCCTCCGTGTTGGGTTCCCATGTAATGGTGTGGTAATTCTGCTGGGCTATGAAATCAAGACCAATGGGCGCCTCTGGTGGTTGAGTCGTCTGGTCATAGTAGTAGGCTCCCATATCAGCTATGGTACCGTCAGGATCTGGATCACTGGCCGGATCACCGGCATCAATAGCAGGCGAACCCCACTGAAGGGTAAAGTCGCCAGTGGCAGGAGCAGTAAAGAGAGGATCGGCGTCAATGTTGCCGTCGCCCCAGATAACCTCGTCGTTCTCGCCAGTGACAATGCTGTCGAGCCCGCCTTGGACATCGGAGTAGGAAATAGAAAGGGTGTGATTATCGTTATTTAGGTAGATCTCCTGCGGTGAATTGTCCCAGAGAATAGAGTTTACCAAGCTCGGGGTAGAGGAAACCACACACGATATTCCCCCACCGCTACCCGCTGAGTTACCACTCACCGTTACATTTTCCAAACTTGGGCTGCTGCCATAACATAAAATTCCACCACCAGTAATACTTGCTGTGTTCCCGCTTATAGCCACATTCACTAAATTCGAGCTGGAACCTTCCAAGTAAATACCGCCACCATGATTGCCGGTTGTATTTCCACTAACAATCAGATTAACCAAACTCGGGCTGGAACCGAAGCATGTAATTCCCCCGCCACCCCATCCGGGGCCCTGCCAATTGCCATTCTGAATCGTAAACCCTTCCA
>JBHHUM010000184.1:0-1597 GCA_046861645.1 Fidelibacterota bacterium
GTGCGACGCACTTCCTCCAAAGGAGTCCCTTCGGGAAAAGTGCATCGCACCTGTTTTGCTCGTTATTTTCTGTTTCTTGTACTGGCCTCCTCGCTGGTACTGGCGTGGGATCGGTCAGACCGAAAATCAGTCAAACAGCAGATGATAATGAGGGCTTTGGAAGATGATGAGCGACTAGCTACAGAATACAAGATCCACGATATTGGCAGGGTTTGGTCAACAGTCAGCAACGACGGCGTGCATGGACATGGATCCGTAGGTTTACCTGGTTTTCCTGTAGATTATCCATCAATGGAGTGGCCTGGTGGTAGTGGTAAGCACTACCTTTGGAATGGGAGTATTTGGGTGTCGGCAAAGTATGGAAGTGCTAGGAGATCTAGTCAGAGCAATGCTTTTGCCGGTGTTAATGAATTTGCTCAATTTGAAGAGGTCCCATTTCTTCTACCAGCACCGGATCCGAAGTCGGTTGAAGATAGCTACGCAGTTTTTAATGACTTTGTGGATTCATTGCATAATACAAAATCTTTAGGCATCAGAGTTGCCCAGCGCGGGCTTACATGGACGCCTGAGGAATATGATGATTTAATAATCTATGAACTTGAGTTTATCAAAGAATTGGGGGATGTTGAATATAGTGGTGATCTCTTGACTGATCTATACGTGACTTTATCTTACGACTGTGATTTAGGCTTGGGAGTAGATACCATGAATTATTGGATGGATGATCTGGTTGATTACGATGGGTGGGACGGAAACAATCCTGAGCAGTACGTGACTTATAAGCAGGATATTGTTGAGAATGGTGATATAAACGGTGATGGTTTTGTGAGTGGATATGATGAACTTGGTATCCCGTACGGCATGGAGTTTCTGGGGAATGCGGCAATCTATCAACCAAACTACGATGCTGAATATACCTATCCAGATGGTTTTTATGATGAATACACAGTTCTCTTAGCTGAGGAGTGGGAAGACGCGCCGCTTCTCCGCTGGCAGATAAGTGCCGAGAACACAGACTATACAGCCATTGCCGGCAGAGTAGCCGTCGTTAACGGTGATTCACTAAGGGGTTATTTGGTGTCTCGTAACATGTCTTATATGTATGATGGGGACCGACCGTCCTCAGCTTGGGATGATACCGGTGAAGGTGGAGAAACACCGGGTTTCATCGGGTTGAGACTCATTTATACTGACTATTGGAAAACATATGGACCATATCTTGCCACTGATGACGATACGCTCCTTCGTCCTTTCAGCCATCAATGGGGAAACTGGGAAACATGGCCGTGGCAAGACGACGTTGCCAGTTACAAGTTTGTTGCTGCTGATCACTCTAACAACTTCGGATGTTACTTTATGCCTCATCCATTTGATCTGAATGCACCAGTATTCGACTACCAATTCGTTCTATCAACAGGACCATTTCCCGAAGTAGTCTTGGGCGATACTATTCGAGTTGTATTTGCATCCGCTGTGGGCAAAGGTCTGCAAGGACTGCGGCAGAACATGGATGCTGCCTTAAAGGTTTACTTCGCCGGTTCAGAAGGGACGCCGTATGACCCCACCGGCCCGGAAGAGGATGTCCACTACAAGATTG
>JBHHUM010000108.1:0-5905 GCA_046861645.1 Fidelibacterota bacterium
GTTGCCATTTCAACCTCGTGTTATGCCAGATCAGATATCACCAGCTAACCACTTTAAGCGGGTAGCTTCGGAGAGTGTCTCTGGGAAAGACGGGTCTTTATCCGTCATCCTGTCGATATACTCACCTGTGATTTCCGTGGGTGCACCTCCTCCACCATCGGACAAGTCAGGTGGAACCTTTTCAGATTCATCCATTTTCTCTTTCTTCCCCGATGGTGTAATAGATTCACCATTCTGGCGTTTCTTCCATTCCAGATAAGCGGCTTCACGATCTTGATAACCGCCATCTGCTACCAATTGGTCAACTTCCATCATCTGGCTCAAGGTGAGATCCGAATGGCTTTTAACAAACTCCTGCGCCGACTGAATAGCCGCTTTCTGCTTCTCAGCAAGAGCAGCCTGTTCCGTCTGAATACGCTTCTGTTCTTCGACCCGCTGCTGTCTACGTGATTCCCATGCCAACCACTGACGCTGGGCTTCCTTATCGTAAGGATCCCAGTCAGGCTCCGTATCCTTGTCAGAAACACCTGTAACATCCACAGTCTCCTGCGGTACAGACTTTTCTAACTCAGCAATACGTTGCTTCTGACTGCCAATCAGATTGCTCTGCTCACCCAGTTTCTGTTCAAGGTTCTCGTAGGCAGCACCAACAGCATCCCAATCGGGATAGACTTTGTTGCCAACTTTGACACCTTTGAATTCCTCGCCTGATGACTCGGCGGGAGGTGCCTCTTCACTCGGTTCTCCAGACTCCGTACCCGCAGCTTCCTGCGGAGGAGTTTTCTCTGAGCCGGAACTTGACTCAGCTTCCTCTTGCGGGGGTTCCACCGTGTCCTCCGTTTTCAGGGGAGGTGTTACCGTATCCGCTTCGGCTTGCTCACCTTCCTCACTGGAAGGCTTATAATCAGGATTCCAATCCTCTTCTTCGAGGTATTCGTAATCCGGTTTTTCGTCACTCATTTCATCACTCCTTGTGGATCCTGCCAAAGCAGGAGTACCCACTGTTTCAGCCAGCAGAAAACAAAAAAGCCGGAATCTTCCGTCTAAACGGAATCATCCAGCTTGCTTGAATCGGCAGTGGCCGCTGTTATTGGTTACTAATTAAGGTCTATTGTTTCTCCTTTTTCTACTTTCCTCAAAAACCCGTTCTGAAAATGCAGGGTAATCCTGCCTGTAAATTTCTGCTTGATAAGAGTAGTCAAATACTCCATCAGCTTACTTAGCACCCTGCTTTTCCTTCTGAATCATTTCCATCATAGCCTGCTCCTGCTGCATCTGGTCCATCTGCTCCAGGATATATTGTTTATTAGGCCATGGCGAATTCTCCACTACCGCTCTGGGCGGTATTGTAATTCCGTACTGAATAGCTTCTATCATAGAAGCAAAATTGTAAGTCCGTGCTGTAGGACTATTCTCACCATCATCTAATAGAACATCATAATCCAACACATCATTTTGAGAAAATAATACGGCCGCTGCTGCCACCTGCTCATTAATCTCAAAACCAGGTATCTGCCCTACTATACGTAGTATTTTATCTGTCGTCCAGAACTGACGGTCATTTTCTAACACCATCCTCAAAACCCGCTGCTTGGTCATATCGAGGTGTTCAAATAACTCCTGTACTCCCAATGTGCCCTGCATAATTCTCTGCCGTGCCAGTACTCCCGATTCCTTCGCCCCCTGCATAAACCCCATCATGGACTTATTTATTCCAGATATCTCCTCCGAATCCCTGTCTCCACGATCTTCAAGATCAGCTACATGATTAATTACTGGTATATACTTCCCATCTAACGGAACAAAATCCCCAGGATGATCCACCTGATGCCAACCACCAATTTCAGCCAGTTTCTTAACTACAGCTGCATTCTTCTTGCCACGCTTAAAAAGCCCTCCCCCCTTAGGTGCACGACTCAGAATATCAACAGCCATACTGCGTCTTTTATTCTTTTCATCCTGTGGATCAATCATATTCTTGACAATACCATAAATCTCAATTTTCCCATCAATCTCTTCATGGTAAGCAAAATACGGCACCAATGGAAACTGATTGTGATTAAATGGTAATAACGCCTTCTTACTCAACAAAACCTCACCTGAATAAATCTCATGATAAATAACCGGCTCATTCTTTGTACGAACCTTATAACGAAAGTCAATTCCTTTCTGAGAATAAAGCTCATTAGTCACCGCCACCCGACGCCTGGCTGTCTCTATCTGCTCCTTGTCCTTCCCAATACGAGTCCAACCTCCATCAGAGTCAACCATATAAGCAATATCATCATACTCTCGTGTCCACAACTCTACAGCACGAGCCAGCTTCTTAACTTTATCAACATATAAAATTTCACTGATATTGTCCTCAGTACCATAATCACCACCACGTTCACTTCTATCTGTTCCCTCAGTCTGAAATTCCTCCGGAAGTGTATAATCCAGAATATCCTCTACTTTCTTGATATTCTTCATTGGCTCCGGAAACATCGACCTCAACTTGGGAACTGTATACCACTTCTGACGTGCCATACACTCCCAATCCGACTGATCCAACTCTTTCCCCCTGTGATCCAATAATACACAAAACGGTGATTCACGACGTACACGGTTTTCAGTCAAAAAATCCTTACCCTGAACAGTACCAACATCTACCCAGCCAACACCACCAGTATTGCCATCCTTGAATACACGTGAGAAAACTGACTGCAACCTGCGATTACGATCTTCATATTTCAAAATAGCTGTTATCAACATAGCAACAGCATCATCTTCACCACCTACACCTGTACCCTTCCATCCTGTACGGTTCTGCCGTTCCAACCCATACAAAAGATTGATCTTCGGTGCAATAATATTCAACGCTAAAGTAGCTCGCTTCTCGCTGTTCAATTCAGCCTTAAGCTCCGGATCCCACTGGTAATCACCACCTACCATATAACCAAATGCCTTCTTCAAACGCTTGCGGATCTTGCTGTTACCATCCCACAAATACTCAAACTTTTCGTGACTCTCCTTTAACATTATACTCCCATCCACGCTTTAGGGTGTACAGCTTCCCGTTGCTGCTGCCATAATGGATGTGTGCTCCTGATAGGTTCTTCCGAATCCTCAATATGATTAATCAAATACCTTACCATATCCATCCAGTGATCATTCTTCTTGCGCGGGCGCTCCGGGCGGTTCTTGGCATAACCACGCACAGATATATCCTCCCAGCAATACTCCTTAATCTCATCCTTGAACTCCTGCAGCTCAGGAATATCAAATATGAAAAACTTTGGTTTCTTCGTGCGGGGATTAACCTGTAAATATTTTGCTACCCTGTCTATACCACCATTCACGTCATTATTAGCACGCTCCCACCGAATACCCTCATCCTCATAACGTTCAGCAACTGTTACCTCCGATTGCTGATGAAAAATACTTGGATCTGCCGGCCATGCCCATACATCATCAAGTTCCGTTCCGTTCTGAACAGACTTTATCTTCAGCATCTGAGCATGATGATCTACCCACTTACCTGCTTTGTAATAACCATCAAATAAATACACATCACCATCACCACTCACAGCAGCCCAACCAATAGCATTGGGATTACGATGCCCATAATCCATAGCTATAATTCTATTCCACCAATCGGGAATCTCAAAAGGCTTACATACATGCACATCATCCCGCCACATAGGATAAACCAACCCCTCAAAGTCATCCCACTCACAGAACACATAACGATTAAGCCAGTTATCCGGATAATCACTAAGCAAACTGGCTATATAATCCCACGGAAGATATGGATTATCACAAACATCAAATGTTACTTCTTCTTGTGAAACAGGTGCAGGAATATCTTTCTTCCACATACGACCTTCCACATAACCATATTCTTTCCCGCCACGCTTATCAATAAAACGCTTCCATAACCAGTTACGACCTGCAGGGTTACAAGTAGAAAGTGACTGCCTCGGTGTCTTCCTGCGCCGCAAACGACCTAAAGCCGCATCAAACACATTCTCAGTTATTTCTTCCACCTGATCAGGCATGAAACCACCTAAATTCATTGATTTTATCTGGTTCTGTGCATCCCGGGAATCGTCAAGCTGCCGATAACGGATAATAGACGGCTTACCACTTGTCTGAATATAAATATCGTGTCGCTGCCGATCATGTCTTAGTAACAACCCCTGCGGTATAGCATCAAGTAAAATCGACAAGGTAGACGACTCAAACCACGAAAGCTTCCGCCTGCCAGTTAATATCTCATTACCAGGATATTCTACAGCATCACCTACCATCTCCTGACATAACCATTCTGTCTTACCAGTACCAAAAGAACCTGCATTTAATACATGGGTTTTCTTCGCTCGCAGATTAGTAGCATCCTGCTGAATAGGAAGCGGCGCTGAAGGATTACCATCAATATCCTTAAATCCAATGTAAATTGAAGTGCCAAATCCAACATTCATACTATTTCAAAGTGGACACCATCGTTAAAATTCTGATCGTTTACATCTCCATCCCCATCCCAGTCAAATCCACACCTGACAGGAATATCCAAAACTTGCGCTGTTCTCATTACGTATCCCGCAAAGTAGAGGCATTGACGATCATTATATGAAGCTCCCTTCCCAGGGAAATAAGGTGCAACATCTACAGCAAGAGAAGGCTTTTTGTTGTGCTTACTGTCAGGATATTTCAACTTCGATTTTCCATTCCTGAAAGCTTTGTTCTGCTTATCCCGTCCTCTGTGCCCTTCAACAATAGTACAATCACGAAACAGAATTACAGTATTAAAAAGTACCTGCAGCATCTTGTGACAAGTAGCAAGTTTCGCTTTAGACTTTTCAGAGAAATGATACACTACTTCAAACCCTTTGCCATTTTAGTCAACCTGGCACTGAAAGCAGCTCCAGTCCAAAATCCCACACCGTACATGATGAACTTGAATATCTCCCAATCAACATATCCAAGTACATACGCACAAGTAGCGACAAATCCTGCCATGATACCCATCTGTCTTTTACGAGAGTTTTGTCCAACAAACAACCCTGTTATATTATTTATCCAGTTCATTACTACCTCCCGTCTACGATTAACGTCTCAATCCGATCAAGCCTCTTGTCCAGATACTCTTTGAAATTCCCATACTCCCTTGATGTAACAAACTTTTTTGCCAACTCCTCATATCCCTGATGAATATTTTCATTATCAACATGATTTGTCAGCGAAGCATATGCCATCACCACTGCAAACAGAATAACCGCCACCTGTATAGCCAAACGTAAATCAAATGTATTCCTCCATTTACTACTCATATATCCGTTATAACTCCCGCTTTAATACCACTCCTGCCAAGTACCCACTCAGTATGCACCGGTTCATCTTTCCTGTGCTTCAACCGGCACGCCTCAACCCGCTTCTTCCATGCATAATCGAATCTATCCGTTTCCCTCACAACCTCGCCGTCCACAACAACACAATACTTCTTCTTCGGAAGCCTGCGCTTGTTCTGTATGGAAACAGGAATGGCATCAAAATACATATATACCGCATATCCAGCTGAACAGTTGATCACCGCCATTACTTCTTCTCCTTTACAGCCTCTCCCTTAGATTCCTTCAACTCCTTGAAATACGCCTTGAACTCAGCAGCATGAGGCAAAGTCTCCTCAGCAAGCCCCGTAGTCCAAGCCATGGAAGCAGCAACATCACAAATATAATCGGCTACCTTATCATCAACCTCAATCTGCATTGCACCGTTCAATGCCTTATGAACATCCATAGCCAACTGGATACTCTCACCATCTGCAAGCAAATGTCCCTCCGCCCACTTCTGACTCTTAATGTGATTTTTGAGAATCTTCTTATAGTCAAAAACATCGTCCTCCAAGCTCTCTAATACCTTATTG
>JBHHUM010000109.1:0-5894 GCA_046861645.1 Fidelibacterota bacterium
AAGCTTGTTAAAGAAACTTGAATTTGCCCAGAAGGAATGGGCTAAACGCGAATCAGAAAGCGCCGTTGTCATTACCAAAGATGATATCACAGATGTTGTATCAACGATGACAGGAATTCCCATTGCCAAAGTCGCACAAAGTGAGTCCCAAAATCTACTCAAAATGGCTGATGAACTGAAACATCACATCGTAGGTCAAGATACCGCCATTGAATGTTTAACAAGAGCTATACAGAGAGCCCGTGCAGGACTGAAAAATCCCCTCCGACCTATTGGTGCTTTTCTAATATTGGGTCCTACTGGAGTGGGTAAGACAGAGACGGCAAAGGTTTTGGCTCGTCACCTTTTCGCTCAGGATGATGCCCTCATTAAAATTGATATGACTGAATACATGGAGCGGTTCTCTTCTTCCCGACTTGTTGGTGCTCCTCCCGGTTATGTTGGATATGAAGAAGGTGGCGAGCTCACTGAGCGAGTCCGCCGCAAACCTTACTCAGTCATCCTGTTTGATGAGATGGAGAAAGCTCATCACGATGTTTATAATATTCTCCTCCAGATTCTTGATGAAGGTGTTATTACAGACAGCATGGGTAGAAAGGTCGATTTTCGCAATACTATTATTATCATGACCTCTAACCTGGGCACAAAAGGGATTGGCAAATTACACACCTATGGTTTTGGAGATTCTTCTTCTGAATCTGATTATGATGCTATGAAGGAAAGCGTCTTGGATAGAGTACGAGATACATTCAATCCTGAATTTCTTAACCGTTTGGATGAAGTATTAGTATATGATACACTTTCCACTGCCAGTGTGAGAGTAATTATTGATCTGCAATTAAGAGACCTGATCTCGAATCTAGCTGAGAAAAAAATGTCACTCACTCTCACTGCGAGAGCTAAAAGCCTCTTAATCGAAAAAGGTTATAGTTTAGAATATGGCGTCCGTCCTCTCAGACGAGAGATTCAGACATCAATTGAAAGTCCACTTTCTGAGAAAATACTAGAAGGAGAATTCAAGGAAGGTGATGCCATTAGAGTTGATACCAAAGCAGGATCTATGATTTTTCGCAGAACTTCTAGAAATTCAGGGAGGACGGGGAAATCTTTTCCCACTACTAAAACAAAGTCTGACAAGAAGACTTAGTTCCCCCGACGTAAAAAAATTATCTTCTGACATATATACACTATCACTGTCGTGGTATGATTATTGCAGCTACAGCTCTGAAATTACAATAGGTTCATAGTAGTTAATTGATTTGGAGGTAACTAACAATGGGTAAAATTATTGGCATCGATCTGGGCACAACCAATTCCTGTCTTTCTATTTTAGAAAGTGGAGAGGCAAAAGTAATTCAAACTCCTGAAGGTGGTCGTACTCTTCCCTCAGTGGTTGCCTTTAGAAACGATGGTGATAGGTTAATTGGTCAACCCGCAAAACGACAGGCAGTTACTAATCCTCAAAATACTGTGTTTTCTATCAAGAGATTTATGGGACGTGAGTTTGATGAAGTTAAGACTGAGATCAATGAAGTTCCTTATCAGGTGAAAGCCAGTAAGAGCGGTGGAGTTGTTATTCAAGCTGTAAATAAATCCTACACTCCTCCAGAGATAAGTGCCATGATCCTGCAGAAACTACGGCAGATGGCTGAAGATTACCTGGGACAATCTGTGGAAGAAGCGGTTATCACAGTCCCGGCTTATTTTAATGATTCTCAAAGACAGGCTACAAAAGATGCTGGAAAAATAGCTGGTTTAAAAGTTCGCCGGATAATAAATGAACCTACAGCGGCCGCTCTCGCTTATGGCCTCGATAAAAAGAAGGATCAGAAAGTTGCGGTATTTGATTTAGGTGGAGGTACTTTTGATATTTCCATTCTTGATATTATGGATATAGATGGGGAGAAATCCATTGAGGTGAAATCATCAAATGGTGATGGTCATCTGGGTGGTGATGATTTTGATCAGCGGGTTGTCGATTGGATTGCAGAGGAATTCAAGAAAACTGAAGGTATTGATCTGACGGATGATCCCATGGCTCTGCAAAGGCTTCGTGAAGCCGCTGAGAACGCTAAGAAAGAGCTTTCCAGTTCCATGCAGACAGATATAAATCTACCCTTCATTACTGCTGATAATACAGGTCCAAAACATTTGAATCTCTCTCTATCCAGAGCTGATTTCGAAAATAGAATCGAGGATTTACTTAAACGTACAAAAGAACCCTGTTTGCATGCGTTAAAGGATGCCAACCTTAAACCAGCAGATATCGATGAAGTAATACTTGTCGGTGGTTCTACCAGAATTCCCAAAGTGCAGGAAATAGTGAAAGATATATTCGGAAAAGAGCCCAGTAAGGGGGTGAATCCTGACGAAGTAGTTGCTATGGGCGCTGGTATTCAAGGTGGCATACTGGGTGGAGATGTAGAGGATGTTCTACTTCTGGATGTAACACCACTTTCTATGGGAATAGAAACGCTGGGAGGTGTTTCCACCAAGCTCATTGAACGCAACACAACCATCCCTACTAAAAAGAGTCAAATCTTCTCGACTGCTGCAGATAATCAGACATCGGTAGAAATACACGTCCTCCAAGGTGAGCGTGAAATGGCAGTTTATAATAAAACGATTGGACGTTTTCACTTGGAAGGAATCCCACCCGCACCTAGAGGAATTCCTCAAATCGAAGTCACATTCGATATCGATGCCAATGGAATCTTAAATGTATCTGCCAAAGACAAGGCTACTGGAAAGGAACAGTCCATTCGTATTGAAGCCTCCAGTGGCCTCTCCGAAGAGGAAATCCAGAAGATGGTAGATGATGCAAAGAAGCACGAAGATGAGGATAAGAAAAAGCGTGAGGAAGTTGATCTGCGCAATCAAGCTGACCAACTGGTCTATCAAACGGAGAAAAATATTGGAGAATTCAAGGATAAGTTGAATGCTGACGATAAAAAGAGTCTGGAAGATGCCGTAGAAAAGCTGAAAAAAACTAAGGATGGTTCAAATGTTAATGATATTCGTTCTGCAGTTGATGATCTTAACAAAAAATGGAACGAAGTAGCCAGCAAAATGTATGCTAGTGCTAAGGATCAAGAACCCAAGGAAGCGGCAGAACCTTCTGACCAAAAGAAAAAATCAGGGGATGGCGAGATAGAAGATGCTGATTTTGAGGTAGTTGACTAATCTTTTAATTTAGCAACTGTAAAAAAAGGTAGAGTATACTCTACCTTTTTTGTATTTGGAACTTCCACACGTTATATTTGTATGCTCCCATAGATGACAAAACGTAGAAAAGCAGTCCTCATCCTATTAGTTACCCTGATTCTTCTGGGAGGTGGTATATTATATCTTTTTCTCACTCCAGCAGCCTGGGCCGATTATCTTGTAAGTTATATTAATGAGAATCTTCTAATACCCAATGAATGGTTTCTTTCTTTAGTAGAAATTGAAGGTCAGTTGACATCTGATGTTGACCTTAAAAGCGTTTATTTTCGAAGCAGGGATGGCTCAATAGTCGTCTTTTGTGAAGATGTTATGCTGAATTTAAATCTAAGTAGAATACTTGCAGGACGTTGGGGTATAGACGAATTGGCCTTTGATAATGCGATAATCACTTTCAGGAGTGGTGAAGAGGAATCCCTGGACAATTTTGGCTTTGTTGGTGAACTTATTGACAATGATTTTTCAGTAAGTACTTTACGGATGTCCAGTGCAACTCTGAACATTATTGATCAATCTAAAGATAAGTTTCAAGACGTTCTTTATACCATTGATTTGGCTGGTAAAATTAGATCTGGGGATGAAACCCTACAGTTCGAACCTTGGGATTTACATGTTACTGATTTATCAAGTGGTGAGAAAATTCGTCTGGAAGCGGGGGTTGTGAGCATGGGTCCCACTTTTATTAAGGGTGAAGAATTAGATATCCACCGAGGTGAGGACAGAATAGTTCTTTCGGGTCGTTTGGATTTATTTCCACGTAAACAAATTGAGGCAGAGATCTTCATTAATGATCTCCCCAGCTCTACCTTTGAAGCTTACTGGCTTGATAATTTTTTTGAGACGGATCGAGTTGATCTTGATGTTATAGTGTCCTCTGATTTTTCTTCAGGCACGGCAACGGCTATGATTCGTGATTCTTACAGTGACCAGCTTCTGGGAAAAGCTGATGTAACCGGAGAAAGAAGAGCTGGTATTTATTTGTTAGATAGAGCAAAGTTAGAATTAGGAAGTTCTCACTTGCAGGGAAGAGGGACGTACTCAGAGAAAGGGCTATTAAAACTTAATCTGGAGATCGGTAATCTTAATCTTGCAGATATTTTCGTTATAGGGCAAGAGACAGACATAAAAGGACAAATGGAATTAACAGCATCACTCGATCATTTTGTTCCAGAGGAAATGAAAGTGGTGTTGAATTTAAAGAATGCTGAGCCGGGTCAACGGGAATATGTAGTAGCAAAGGGCAGTATTAAATATCACGATGATCGTGTAGAAATAGAAGATTCCCTACGTTTTGATTTTGATTATGGTTCCATAACTGCATCAGGTCGTTTGAACCTGACCAATGAACAGATGGCTGTTACTCTCACTGCTCGTCAGGGTAATTTGTCATCTCTTGCTTCAGTTTTAGAAATTGGAGACATTTCTGGTCGGGTGCGAGGTACATTGGAAGTCAGTGGATATTTTCATGATCCTTCATTATCAGGTTACTTAAGTTTTGAAAATATTGTAACACCTGATGCAGATTTAGAAGAATTCGCAGCTTCCTTTCTTGTTAATTCTATTATTTCACAGCCATATGGTCAATTTAGGGCTGTATCAACCAATGGTCATTTGCGTGATTTTCCTCTGGATGATGGGGAATTTGATATCTTTTTCAGGGGAGATACCTTATTGGTCTCTAAGGCGAAGTTTCAGAATGATGAATACTCTTTCCAAGCATCAGGTCAGTTGATTCGTAAGGAAGAGGTGGTCATCGATCAGATGCAACTGTCATTTATGGATGAGATAGTGACTAACGGTAGTCAAATAGTTTTCCATCTTCAGGAAGATCTTGTGGAACTTGAACCCGCCGAGTTTCGATTGAATAATGGAAGAGCTAAGATTGCTTTCGTGGTAGAAGAAGGTCAACTATTAGATGCCTCACTTTCCATAGTCAATCTCGATCTTATTGGCCTCAATGATGCTCTGGAAATGGATTTACCTATCGTCGGGGATCTTTTTGCTGAAATTGCCCTCAGTACCATGAAAGACAATATTGAATCAGCTGGAGTTATAGAAATAAAGGATGGGAAATTAGGAAGTACATCCTTTGAGTATTTCTCATTTGCTTCAGATCTGAAGGATAATTTGTTTCGTATTAAGGAATTAAAAATCGAGAATGCACAGCAAGCAGGATTTATGCTTTCTGGTTCAGCTATGGTTCGCCAAGCTGAAACTGGTCGATTACCATTTGAAATTGATCCTGATGGAAAAGTTGTTTTTACTGGTGAGTTCAAGAATTTTCAACTCAAGTTGTTAGAGGATTATCTGCCCAGTGGTGTATTAATTGATGGTTCTATGACCGGAAGTCTTGCGATAAGTGGTACGGGAAAGGATCCTGAAATGGTTTATGCTTTCGAGATTCAATCCCCTAGTTTTGATAAAATTTCAGCAAAGACCATCTTGGGTTCTGGTCGTTATACTGATCATCGTCTTTACTTTGAAGATTTAGTCGCTTATACTGAGGGAGGATATTATTCCGGAGGAGGTTATCTTCCAGTGGATTTATCTCTTAGTAGGATACCTGGTAACCGTTGGTTGGAAGATGATCCATTGGCAATGTTGTTTTCAGCTGTCACACCCAACCTCGAAGTGTTGACTCCCTATTTAGCTGATATAGATTCAGTGACAGG
>JBHHUM010000110.1:0-5826 GCA_046861645.1 Fidelibacterota bacterium
AGGAATCACGAAGTCTTCCTCCTGGAGGAGCAGTACCTATCAATACTGCATTAGGACCATACTGAAAAGCATCCTGTAACGTAGCAACTACCGGGATTTCCTCACCGATTCCGAGTACATCTGCTGCTGTTTTACCGGCAGTTTTAGAATCAACAACACAGGCTACCTGTTCGGGATGATAACGGATAATCGCATTACCAGTTTTAGAGAGAATATAATCGAAAGCTCCTTCAGCAAGAATGGCATATTTGGGCATTATTCTAACCGTAATAGAATCGCAGGAAACGTCGAAATAACTTCTTGATTACAGGTGAGACAGGAAACCACCACGGCTCCTTCTTCAATCCAAACCGATCCTCCAAAATGGATTGAGTAAAAGTAAAACTGCGGATTCCTTCCTTGCCTTGCAACCGGCCCAAACCACTGAGACCTACTCCTCCAAAAGGAAGATTAACACAAAGATAATTAGTAAGAACATCATTTATAACAACATTCCCACTTTTGATTTCCCTGGTCATTTCCCTGGCCTTCTTTAAATCCTCACTAAAAATGGAAGTATTTAAACCATAATTAAGGGCATTCACCTTTTTAACAGCCTCCCAATGATCCTTGACTGTATGAACTGTTATTATCGGACCGAAAGTTTCCTCCATCATCAACTTAGATGATTCGGCAGGCTCTGTGATTACTTGTGGACGAATAAATAAATTCTCACTTTTAGTTGTTTCTGCTGCCCCTACTTCAGTTAATAATGCCTTAATTTTCTCTTTTTGAGCTGGATTGATTACGGGTCCTAAATCGCCATCTTCTACTTCAGAAGAAAGGGCTATTCCTTCAGTTAACTCTTGAACTCGCTCAACAAATTGGTCGGCAATGCCTTCTTCCACATAAATTCTTTCCACAGAAATACAAGTTTGTCCGGCATTCTGGAATCCACCCCAAACTGCAGCTCGTGCGGCCCTTTCCAGGTAGGCATCTTCCAAAACAATCATGGCATCCTTGCCCCCCAATTCAATTATTACTGGTTTAAGCTGATGAGCACAGGCTGTTGCAATTTTTCGACCCACCGATACACTGCCAGTGAAACAGATAAGTTTTGTCTGGGGTGATTCTACTATCATTTTACCTGCATCAGCTGCTCCAATGGCAACTTGCAGAAGGCCTTGGGGAAAACCAGCTTCCAGAAAGATTTCCTTTAACTTCAATGCCGTTAAGGGTACAAACTCTGAAGGTTTTAAGATGACTCCATTACCAGCCATTAAAGCCTGGACCACTGGTCCAGCAGCCAGAATCAGTGGATAATTCCAAGGTGAGATAACACCCACTATCCCGTGGGGTCGATATTCCACTCTGGCTCTTTTGTGTAGTAGAAATCCAGAAGATCGCCGCTGTGTGGCCAGTGTTAATGGACCTTCCTTTTCAACAAATCGCATTATCTCAGCGGTAGTTAGCACCTCAACAATTCCATCGAATTCTGTCTTACCTGTCTCCAGCCGAACGAGGTCCATGATTTCATCCATCCGGGCAATAAGGACCTTGCGAACCGCTCGCAAAGCCGCAGCCCGTTCCACCAAACGTTTCGATTGCCAAGCAGGTAATGCTTCTTCAATTCGACTCAGTTGTTCATCTATTTTACTCTGGGTAGATATAGTGACTTTGTCGATGACCTGCCCATTTACAGGATTGATACTGTCGAGAGTATTAGTAGTCGATGAGGTCATCTTAGATGTCAGATCATCGCTTCCAAAAGGCACGGCTGAAAAGAACGATCACAGTAAATACTTCCAACCGTCCCAGGAGCATGCAGAAGGAGAGGAGCCATTTCGCTAATCCTGGAAGATGACCATAGTGGTCAAGTGGACCTACCTCTCCCAGACCAGGACCAATATTACCGATGGATGCAGCGGTAGCTCCGATAGCGGTAACCAGATCAATTCCCAAAGCAGTAAGGCTGATCGAAGTAAGGACAAAAGCTGCTACAAAAAAAAGAAAAAAGCTGAGTGTATTCCTAATGACATCATCAGATATTAACCTCCGGCCGACACGAACGGGTATAACAGCCCTAGGGTGGAGAAGTCTTTTGGCTTCAGATAGACTATACTTTGTAATAGTCATGATTCTCATAATTTTCATCCCTCCTCCCGTAGAACCAGCACTACCACCGATGAACATCATCAATAGAAGAAGAAACTGGGCAAACCAACCCCACAGCTCATAATCTGCCGTACCGTAACCTGTAGTTGTCAGGATTGAAACCACCTGAAATAAAGCAGCTCGTACCATTGTGTGGGATAAAACTCCCTCATTGGATCTAACTAAATTGCTGATGATAAGTAATACAGTGAAAAAAAAGATCAGTCCTAAATAAAATTTGAATTCACCATCCCGAAAGTAGCTCTTGAAATCACCTCGAAGACCCTTCCAGTGAAGACTGAAATTGACACCTGCCAGAAACATAAAAAAGATAATTACATATTCGATGTATATACTATTAAATCCACCAATACTGGCATTCTTTGTAGAAAAACCACCTGTAGCCATAGTAGTAAACATATGGCACATCGCATCGAAAATTGTCATCCCTCCAGCATAAAGCAGTAACATTTCTGCTAAACTGATCCCAAAATAAACCAACCAGAGGATTTTAGCTGTCTCTCGTACCCGAGGTTTTATTTTATCCGGTACTGGTCCGGGTACCTCAGCTTTAAAAAGCTGAACACCTCCGACACCTAAGAGAGGTAAAATAGCGATACTGAAAACAATAATACCCATACCACCAATCCATTGAATAAAACTGCGCCAAAAGAGAACCCCGTGAGATAGACTTTCGATTCCTTGCGGACCACCCTCGACCCCATAGGACATATTAATGATTGAGGCTCCTGTAGTAGTCACTCCAGACATGGATTCAAAAAAGGCATCGGTCATATTAGGAATAGCATCAGTAAAGAGAAATAGAAAAGCACCGAAGAGTGCTATAGATAGCCATGTCAAAGTTACCACGGCAAATCCATCTTTAATGCTTAGCTGAACTCGACCACGAGTAAAAAACCAGATAGGAAGTCCCACAGCAACTGTTAAACCGGAAGCCATGAAAATCCCATCCAGATCAGCGTCTCCATAGTACCAGGACCAAGCAGCTGCACCAAGCATTGTCAGTCCTAACAGAGTAATGAGTGCTGCCAGAACGTTTAGAATACTTCGGACATGCAGCATATTATTTTAAGAGAAAAGCTTCTCGACCTGGGGGATTACATCCGGACGAGCAAACATCAGAACCGAATCATCTTCAGTCAATTGGGTATCACCAGCAGCAATGGAAATATGACCGTGATGGTTCACTGCTCCTACAATACTCTGAACAGGAAATCCAACTTCTCCTAAAAGTCCTTTAGTCACTGGACTCCCCGGGGCAGGATTAAATTCCAGAGCTTCTACATCTATATCTTCAAAGCTTGTAATGGAAACTTTCTGGTCACTTTTGATGTACTCTAAAATCGCATTTACCGTACTCATATTTTTACTGATGACAGAATCAAGTCCGATCACTTTCATGGCAGGGATGTATTCAGTTGTCGAAACGTGCACTATGGTCTGCATAGCACCCAAGTGTTTGGCCAATAGAGCGGAAAGCAAGTTAGTCTGTTCGTATTGAGTAACAGTGATAAAACTATCTAATTCATCAATGTTTTCCGAGCGTAGAAATTCAATATCTGTTCCATCACCGTTCAAAACGAGGGTTTTTTCGAATGTAGTGGCTAACCGTTGAGCCTTCTCCCGATTCATCTCAACAAGTCGAACGTCCAGATCGTCCTGTAAAGCCTGAGCTACAGAACGACCTATTTTTCCTCCACCAAGAATCATCACATTCTCGGTATCACGGACCGGTTTATCTACCATTTCCAAAACTTTCTTCACCGACTGTCGCTTCACCAGGAAATAACAAATATCACTTTCTCTAAACTCAAAATCACCATGAGGAATAATGGTTTTCCTGCCCCGTAATACCGCTACCGCACTGAAGGAAAAGTCACTATTCTCGATGCGTAGGTCTCTTAATGATCTTCCATGGATGGAACAACCGTTATCCAACCGGATACCGATCAGTTGTAAGCGGCCATTTTCAAAATCAACTACAGAGGTGGCAGAAAGTTGTTGTACCAGATTCAGAATTTCTTTACAGGCTGCTTTCTCAGGGTGGATTACTTTATCAATACCAAATTTCTCAGGATGGATGACAGTGTCTTTGCTGGTATATTCTGTGTTCCGCAAGCGAGCAATGATTTTCTTTGCCCCTAACTCATGAGCAAGCTGAGAGGTAATTAAATTTACCTCATCGATTCTTGTCACAGCAATAAGCATGTCTGCCTTGCCCACTTCAGCTTCGCGTACGATTTCCGGACTGGCACCATTACCCTGTATTACCATAACATCAAGATTCTCACTCACTCGGGTACATTTTTCAGGAGCTATGTCAATTACCGTTGTATCAAAGTTTTCTTCACTTAATGCTTTAGCCAGATGAAAACCGACTTCACCAGCTCCAATGATCACAATTTTCATGATTAGGTCCCTTTATTTGTGCAGGTATTATTACTTTTGGGGGATTTCAATTTTTTTACGAAGTGCTACCATTTTCATAGTGTGTTGATTGGTACCAACCTGTAGGGAACAGAGATATTCTCCTGGTTCAACAGGTAGACCATCGTCGGTTCTCCCGTCCCAGAGGATGGTGTAAAAACCGGCGGGCACAATCCCTTTACGCAGCGCTCTCACTGTATTACCCAGGATATCCATAACTTTCAGATTGACCACTGCATCTTCAGGAAGATCGAAATTGATACGGGTTTTACCACTGAAAGGATTAGGATAATTCTGCTCTAATTTTAACTTCTTAGGAAGAGTAGGAATTACAAAAACCTCTCCATCAGAGACTCGTAAGTTAATCTTCGTTCCTTTGGGTGAAGAGGCAATAATATCCTTGATCATCAGCTTTACCGTTTGATCACGTGCTTTGGAAGAAAGCATAGGAATCGTAAGAATGGGAGTATCAAGATCTAAGGGTTTACCTTGAAGACTAAAACCAATAATTCGTAACTCGTTAGAGTCAGCTTTAGACTTAACAATAAAATGATCATTAGCAACTTCCACGACAGGAGTTCCCAAAAATATTTTAGGATCACTTGCTTCGAGGGTGAATTGCAAACCGGCTATTTCCTCATCAGAATCAATACTTATCTGTAAGAAACCACTCCCGTCCTCATCGAGAGACCAACGGTGAATCAAGGCTAAATCTGATTCGGGTTTATCCTCTGAAAAGAGAAAAGTAATGAGAAGAGAAATTGCTACCGCGAAGTGTATGAACCACATAATTAATCTGGCTTTCTTTAGGTGAAACTACGGAAAATCATTATTGAAGTCAAACTGTTGCTGAAAATGTCTTTTTGATAGAATTAATTCATTGTGAAACTTTAACGGCAGGCAGCGGCAATGTTTCCGATAATATATTCTAAGCGATCTCTGTCATTAAAAATGTTAAAGTTATCTGTTTCAACTGTCAATATATTAAAAAGTCCTTGAGCATCTTCAATCCATCGATTATAGGCTATATTCAAGCGGTGCAGGTATTCCGGGGAAACCTTTTTCTCATAATCCCTACCCCGTTTGCTTAGACGAGTAAGGAGGGTATCGGTGGAAGCTTTTAGATACACAATAAGGGCAGGTTTCTGCAGGAAAGATGTCATTTCCGAGAAAAGATTCCAGTAGTTTTCCCAATCCCGATCAGACATGTTGCCCATCTCGTACAAAGATTTAGCGAAGATAGTG
>JBHHUM010000111.1:0-5816 GCA_046861645.1 Fidelibacterota bacterium
ACTTAGTTATTGCCACTTGTTTTTGCCTTAGTGGTGTAGTTACCCCTCAAGATTCCCTCGAGTTGGTATTGGTACTTGAGGGTGGAGAAGGAGAGTCTTTTGGGACATCATTAGCCACCACAGATCTCAATGGGGATGCCTACGACGATTTTATTGTGGGTGCGCCTGATGAAGTTCCTGTTACAGAAGCCGGGAAAGTACATATCTATTTGAATACTCCCATATTAGATAGTCTGGTTGATTATACGATAGTGTCTCCCGATAGTCACGGATCGTTTGGGAAATATGTAGCCGACGCCGGAGATGTAAATGGAGATGGTTACAATGATATTCTCGTAGCTAGTCCAGGAGTTGAAAAAGCTTATGTTTATTGGGGAGGACTTGACTTTTCCACTGAGTCTTATCTTACAATTAATGCACCTGATGATATACTACTTGGTTTCCCTGTGTCCATGGCAGGTCTCGGAGATGTGAATGGAGATGGATATGATGATTTTGCAATAGGCGACTGGTCTTTTATTGGAAGAGCATTTGTCTATTTTGGGGGTAATCCTTCTGATTCAATACCAGATTTGATAATAAGAGGGTCAACAAATGAAGGATGTGGACTCTCTGTGGCTGGTCCTGGTGATGTGAATGGAGATGGATATAATGATGTTCTGGTGGGATTCCCTTATGCGTGTTTGAACCCAGGTATCGTGAAAATTCGTCTCTACTATGGAGGCATAGAAATGGACGATATCGCTGATAAAATAATCTCAGACTATAGCCCCTTTGGTGTTCATGTCTCTGGCGCGGGAGATGTAAACAATGACGGATTTATGGATTTTATGATTGGTTTGAGATATGTTGGTAATGCTCAATTGTATTTCGGAGGTAGTGATATGGATACTACAGCAGACTGGATAAAAACAAGATATTCAAGCGGTATGGCTATTTCCACTGCTGGAGATTTGAATCAGGATGGATTCGATGATTTTATGGTAAGTAATCCCCAAGGGGATAGTAGTCGAGTTGATATCTATTGTGGTGGAATACAACCTGATACTATTCCAACATACCAAATCTATGAAGAAAATGCTCCTAACCTTGGGATAGCTCTTGCTCTTGCCGAGGACAATAAAGCGAATTCTATGTATATCCTTGCAAGTAGTTATAGCCCTTCGACGGGTGAAAAAAGAGTATATATCTATTCGTCACCTTCGCTTGGTATTGTTGAAGCAAATCAAATCAAGCTGCCCCAAGTATTTGAACTTAGACAGAACCATCCAAATCCTTTTAATAGTAGAACTACAATTACATACTCAATTACATCAATGCTAAACCAAAAGGTATCACTACGAATTTATGATCTTCTGGGTAATGAAGTAAGAACTCTTATTAATAGTTTGCATAATCAAGGTACATATAGGGTGGTGTGGGACGGAAAAGACGACAATGGCAGACGCGTTCCAAGTGGTATTTACTTTTTGAAACTTGAGGTGGGTCATCTAGGGCAAGTGAGAAAAGTACTAATGATTAGATGAATAATAGGGAGTGCATGATATGAACGTAAATCAGAAATACCTAATGAATATATTTGTTATTATTGGACATATTGTAGGTTCATCCAATATTCTCGCAGGAATCATTGAATCAGATTTGTTAGAGGCTGGTTCATATGGGGAAGACGTACCAGTTATTATTTACCTCCAGAATCAACCAACCTTATCCACTGCAAAACAGATACAGTTAAACTATGAACCAGCATTGAAATCTTTAGGAAACCAGGTGAGAGAAATATTACCTGAGACAACTCCTCAAACTTCATTGCGGACTCGAGAAGAGGAGAGGAACTATCTACAAACATATGTTCCAAATATCACACAGGCCCAGAAATATCAGATAATAGGAATACTAGAGCAGATAGATAATCTTTCTAGTCAAATGCGAAAAGAGATTTATCTTCAGATAAAACAAACTATAGATTCTGAACAGCATCAACTTATAAGTGACCTTACTTATTTTGGAGGAATCACTCGCCACAAAATTATTTCAATAAATGCTGTATCAGCTATCATAAAATATGATTATTTGCAGCAAGTAGCTGCTCTTCCAAATGTTGCCTACATTGAATTGGATCGCAATGGACATCCTCTTCTAGACATAAGTGGCCCATCAATTAACGTTGAATCATTTTGGGATGTAGCTATACAGGTAGTGCTTTTGATATTGGCATAGTTGATACTGCTGTTGATTCCCTTCATCCTGCACTACAAGATCATATGTTCTATAGAAAACATTTTCATCTTGATATTGATCCTAGTGATCCGGGATGGTCAACTGGACGTCACGGAACGCATGTGGCAGGTATTGTTGCAAGTAATGATCTATCTTATCGGGGTATTGCTTACGGAGTGGACGCAATAATAAACGGGAATATATGGAGCGAATCAGGACACTATCCTGAATCTAATGCTATGGCCGCTTTTGATTGGGCTGTTAGTTTACAGGAAATAGTAGAGGATGCAGAAGTAGTAAACCTTAGTTGGGGGTATGGTCCTGCTGAAAATGAAGATACAGGATTTTCAAGGTTTTTCGATGCCTGGGCTGATAATTTTTTAACGGTTGGCACGCATGCTGTAGGAAATAATTTTCACGACATTGAAGATAATACAATGGATTACCCAGGAAATTCGTATAATATGATTGTGGTTGGATCTGTAAATGATCAAGAAGATACGACAAGACAGAATGATATAATATCGAGTTTTAGTTCAAGAGGTCCAACTTTTGGTGGCAGAAAGAAACCTGATTTGGTTGCTCCTGGGGGTGTAGCAGCGGGTGATACATCAGAATCCTCAGGAAATGGACTTGAGGGCATTATGTCGACAAACGCCGACTGGGAGGGAACGGATTCGAATTTCGTAAATAAGTCTGGGACAAGTATGGCAGCCCCCCATGTTGCTGGAGCTTCTATATTATTAATGGAGACGGGTGTTATTGACCCAAGGTCAGTCAAAGCACTATTAATAAACACAGCAGAGGATGAATTGGGGGGTGCTCCCTCTGATACTAATGATCCTGACCACGATCCAGAAGGATGGGATCCGGTATATGGGTGGGGCTACATCGACTTAGAACAGGCTTTTATTCACAAGAATGATTTCTTTGAAGATATTGTTTATCCAGATGGTTCACTTGGGGATTTCATTCTTTACAAAGGGATCATGTATGATACTGACAAAGCAACGCTTGTCTGGCATCGGCATGCCGAATATATTGGAGATGAATATCCGACCCAGTGGTCAGATCTTAATGATATAGATCTTTATTTGTATGCTCATGAAACCAATGAGTACATCCCCTCAGATTGGGCTGCCTCGAGAATTGATAATGTGGAGCAAGTACGTGGGAGGGATCAGCTTGGTGAGGAAGTGGTGATCAAAGTTAAGTCATATGATTCAGTCTTTGAAGGTGTCAACTATGAGCAGTTCTCATTAGCGACACCAGAGAATTTTGAAAGAGTGAATATTCCCGATGTAATAGCTTCCAGTGAACCTGACAATCCGGTAATTGTCAATCTCAATCAACAGTTCACTATGACTTATCGTTATAATAACAGCGGAGATGTCATGGCACACAATGTTGTTGTATCTTTGGTTGCCCCCCCCGGGCTCAACATCATCTCTGGGCCATCAATCGATAATTTTGACTTGTTACCTGGAGGTGAGCAGCTTGTTTCCTGGGAGTTGGAGGGAGTTATTGCGGGGCAAAATGATCTTTCAGCATCGTCTCAAAGCATCTGCTACGGAGAAACATTTACATCATCTTCTGAAGATATTGTGTATGTTGGAAACACCACATGGTCAGGGTCAATCAAGATCACAAGAGATGTAAATGTTCCTTTTGATGTAACACTGACCGTTGATCCCCAAACCATGATAACGTTTGATGATGGCACAAGTCTTACAGTTAATGGAAAACTTGTCTCCGACGGTCAGAATGAGCAAGGTCTAATAACATACAAGTCATCTTCCTCAACACCAAGTTACAGTTCATGGGATGGTATTCGGTTCAATGACTTAGCAGATGATGCTTCCTCAGTGAAATACTGTGATATAAGCGATGCCAACCGCGGTATCTACCTGAATCGTGCATCCCCAGCAATAGAGAACAACACCATACAACACTGCAATTACGGAATCTACGTCTACAAGACAATTCCCAAGATTCAGTCAGTTGATATTACTGATATTTCTCGGCGTGGAATCTATGTATTTGATTCGAATTCTGTGCTAGGTCAGGAAATCGGACATATAAAAGATAGCTATATAAGAGATACTCACACAGGAATCAACCTCTATAAATCCTCACCATATATTCTCAGAAACGAGTTGACATCTAATACTGTATATGGTGTCTACGCTCGCATCTACAGTGATCCAATGTTAGGAAATCCTGACGGTACAGATCGTGGGTGCAACACTGTTGACGGGAGCGGTACCTACAACATCTATGCCTACAACTTTTCAGATATATTTATGGGACAGGTCACACCAAAGATCGATGCGAGTGGTGACAATACGTTCATCAATGCAGTAAGCTATGAAGTTCGGGGTGATAGGAACTGTATAATTACTGCTGAGAACAACTGGTGGGGTGGAGCACCCGATCCTTCTCTTTTCTACATGACAAATGGGTCTTTCATTGATTATGACCCAGCGTTGGAAAGATCCCCCGATTGCGGACAAGGTCAGATGGCTGGACAAGGTTCAGGCTCATACTCAGAAAATCAACTTATACAGGCTTCCCAGTATAGATGGGATGCCAGTTTCAACCAGTCCAAAGGAATCTGCAATGCGATTCTAACTAATCCGCCCTCACTTCAAACAGCAAAAAAGGCGCTGGGTATTCTCTGGAATGTCTACCGTCAGCAAGGACAGGGTGTTGTTGGCAGGCTGCAGTCTGTCATGCAGACTAACTCTCAGAATGAACTAGGTGCTGAAGCATCGGTAATACTGTTAGGGATAAAGGTGGCAAATGAAGACTACTCAGAAGCTACAACTCTTGGTAATAACATTCGTCAAAACTTCCCAGGTACCGAGGCACACAAGCATGCTCTATTTGACCTTTGGATGATGTACAAGCATGATCTGGCTGATGTAGATCAAGAGTCACAGATAATAGAAGAAATGCTGGAATACTTTCCTGATGATGAGCTGACCGCAGAGATGACTGGGAATGTACCGCCTACTCCCGCAAGGACAGCTGTGTCAAGTCCATTGCCCAAGGAATATGCACTTTCTCAGAACTATCCCAACCCTTTCAATCCAGTCACTACTATACGATATAACCTACCTGAACCATCCTATGTCTCCTTAGTGATTTACGATATCTTGGGTAGAGAAGTACGCACACTCCTTGATAGCAGAGAAGATGCAGGATTCAAGAGTATGGTTTGGGATGGTAAGGATAATGGTGGGAATATAGCCTCAACTGGTATTTACATCTACTCACTCAGAGTATGGTCAGTGAAGAGTGAGAAGATGTATCATAAGACCCGGAAAATGGTCTTCTTGAGGTAAGCAGTGTGGCAACAGAAAGGAGATATTTAGACACACAACTCTAAGGTCCGAAATATTGAGTGGAATTTTGTTGAAGATCACATTGGCAGCTCTATTGAACCTCATTTAGATGTTATATCAATCTTCCCTATCATCTCCTTAAAGGGACTCATCTGCTCCTGCGAGTGTTCAAAGAAACCCTATGAATCCCCTTAATTTTTATTGAAACGCTTTACTTAAATTACAGTATACTGATTCAGGAGTAATCTG
>JBHHUM010000112.1:0-5802 GCA_046861645.1 Fidelibacterota bacterium
CAATGTAGAGTGGTTTATTCAACATCCTATAAATAATCTACAGTTCTTCGCGCTGTCGATCAATACGCAAATGTCAAACTTATTTAATAACAATGCCCGGCTTATTATATATCAAGATATCGTATGGCAGCACAAAGTAATCATGGTAAATTTCCCGCTATGAAAGCAGTAAAGTACCTGGGTCCCGGAGCAGTGATGTTAGCTGCGGTATTGTGGGCAGTGGATGGCCTGCTTCGGCAGAAGCTCAGTGACGTTCCAGCCTTCCAGATCATCCTCTTAGAGCATGCCATAGGCGCTGTCGTTTTCCTGCCGGTTCTCATTCGCGGATGGAAAGAAGTTACTGCACTGAGGGAGCGGGCGTGGATCTCCGTAGCGTGGGTATCCATCCTGGGCGGCATCGTAGGTACCGTCGCCTACACCAAGGCTCTCAGCTATGTGGAGTACATTGATCTGACGGTGGTCGTGCTCCTGCAGAAACTGCAGCCCCTTTTTGCTATTTCCCTGGCAGCGGTAGTCCTTAAAGAAAAACTAACAAGACGCTTTTTCATCCTGGCCGTTGTCGCCCTGTTAGGTGGATATCTGGTGACTTTCGGATCGAGCTCTATAGCTCAGATGAACGAAAAAACCATGGTGGCTGCCCTTCTGGCCTTTGTCGCTGCTTTCGCCTGGGGCAGTTCCACTGTCCTTGGTAAGCATGCCCTTAAGCGGCTGTCGTTCTTTACATTGACAGCACTGCGCCTGTGGGTAACGGCAATAGTTGCGGGGACCATATTCCTCTCTCTTTGGAACCGCCCTGATGTGCTGGCTCTCAGCTCGGATCAATGGATTACCATCCTGATCATTGTCTTTTCCACTGGCAGCGTTGCTCTTTTCATCTACTATTTCGGACTGAAGAAAGTCCCTGCAAGCCATGCCACCATCTACGAGCTGTTCTGGCCGTTGACCGCCGTCTTATTCGATTGGGTGCTTAAAGGTCATGTGCTTCAGCCGATGCAGATATTGGGTGCCTTACTCCTCTTAGGCGCCTCCTTCGTTCTCCCCAGAGAAACACAGTCAAACAACAGATGACGGCACCTTTTACACTCCGGGATCACAACCGGAATCTCTTTCTAAATACTTTACATGAGATGTTCTGGGGCTTCGGCGTTGCCTTTCATTCCATGGAGGCGGTTATTCCTCTCTTCCTTGCTCAGCTTAAGGCCCCGAAAATAGTGGTAGGATCCGTAGCAGGCGTATTCACCATCGGTATCGCCATCCCGCAGATTTTCTCAGCTTTTTACGGTACACGGATTCGCAACCTGAAACTGACTACCATCCTGATTCACCTCCTACTGATACCGCCTATATTCACCGCGGGCTTTGTCTTTGCCTTTATGGGACCCCACGGCTCCAATGCCTGGATTCTCTATTACGTCTGCTACATCCTGTTTACCCTTGGCATCGGGATCGTACTCCCGATCTGGGCTGATTTCCTGGAAACAGCTCACCTCTCCGAAAGTCGAGGCTCTTTCTTTGGTATTTCCTTCGCCGGTAGCAGTGTTGCCGGATTTTTCGGTGGTTTCGTAGTTAATCGTCTTATCGACAAACCTGATCCCATACCTTACATCGGACGCGGTTTCCTTATCTACACCGCTTGCATGTTGGGGGCTATTCTCCTCTTTATATTTTATCGCTCGCGACCACGTCCAGCAAATCATAGATCTTATTCTTTTAAACAATTCACAGGGCTTCTAAAAAACATTCTGAAAAAGGATCAAAACTTTCGGAATTACCTCATGAGCCGGATAATTCTTACTGCTAATTACGCTGCTATTCCACTCTATGCGGTCCACGCCCAAGACAAACTGGGCTTTCATATCAGTAAAGCCGGGATTTTCACTGCCCTCATGGTGGTGGCCAGTGGACTATTCAGCTTTCTGGCGGGTAGAATTGGTGACCGTTGGGGGCACAAGTATGCCATGGTTATGGCCTTCCTCGCTTACCTGGGAGCACTTGTCACAGCCTTACTGGCCGAAACGCTCTGGCACGCCTACCTTATTTTCATCTTTATGGGTATTGGTAAAGGTGGTTTCTTGACCTCAGCTATGAGCTTGGTTTACGAATTTGCTGGAGATCAGGACAAAAAAATGTATTTTGCACTGATTGATTCACTCACAGCGCCGTTTGTTTTGATAGCCATACTGCTCTCCGGCCTCTTTATTTCCACCGGTACTATACCGCCCGTACTCACAATTATTGGTATCTTCCTGGTAGCAGGTATCCTGGCACTCATCTTCCTGACCAAGGAACCACGGACTTTGCGGGAAGTACCTATACCAATGGAGCCGCTGCCTTAAAAATATGGAGTGATGGAGTGTTGTGCACAGCACTCTGCGGGGAGAAATAGGGAAATGAACTCACCCCCCCGGTCTGTACCCGGTTGGCAGGCAGGTAAACTCCCTTGATATGTAAATGACCATAAAGATTGGAAACAAATGCTTAGAAACATGTGTTACACATTGATAACCTATAATGATGGACCAAAGAAAGCAGAATCCGGCAATATTTAGGCTTAACCAAAACCTGTCTATATATTTTTGAGAGTCCTCGGGTTATACTCTTTTGATATATCCATATCATTGTCATATACTTCTACTAACAACTGGATCCAAGCTCACAACATAATAACTCAATCTATTTCACCAAGATATGGAGATTACGAAAATTCTGGCACGGTTTCTGCTTCCGAAAAACATACAATAATTCAACACAAATCTAAAAGAAGAGACATCATGAAACAGTTTTCTATCACTTTAGTTGCCGCACTGTTCTTCTTTCTTGTTATTCCAGCCAACCTTACCGGGCAGGATACCGAAGAAGAGGTTATAGCAGTCAGGATTACTTATCCTGTCAAAGTTGACGCTCTTCTTGAGGAAGAGCTCTATTCGTCGACTCCGAATCAGACCTTCATCCAGTTTAATCCGGACAATGGCGAACCAGCTACTGAGAAGACTGACGTGTGGATTGGCTACGACAACCAGGCCCTCTATGTTGGCGCCCGGTTGTGGGACAGTCAGCCCGATTCTATTATCGGGAGGATGGGTAGAAGGGACGTGTCCACAAACTCGGATGAATTCGTAATAGCCTTTGATTCCTACTACGACAAGCGGTCAGCATTCTACTTCTCTATTAACCCATCTGGCACAATCGGGGACGGTACAGCATCCAATGACAGTTGGTTTGATGATACGTGGGACGGCGTCTGGGAAGGAAGAGCTGCTATTGATGACCAGGGGTGGACTGTGGAAATGCGTATTCCATTCTCACAGCTGCGCTTCAATGAACAGGATGAATACATTTGGGGTGTAGGATTCAGCAGAAAAATCCAGCGTCGGAATGAACAATCGTTAAACACTCACCTCCCCAGAGGTGAAAGCGGAATAGTATCGCACTTTGCCACCTTACGTGGTATTAGAGACATCGTCCCGCCAAAACGTCTGGAGCTATTGCCTTACTTTACATCAGGATACAGTGATCTACCATCTCAGAGTGAAAACCCTTTCTTCGAAGGTCATGACTCAAACGTGAATGTCGGAGCTGATATAAAGTTTGGAATCGGGAATAACATTACTGTAGACGCTACGATCAATCCTGATTTTGGTCAGGTAGAGGTGGATCCATCAGTGATCAATCTATCCGCCTATGAAACTTACTATCAGGAAAAGCGTCCCCTTTTTGTCGAAGGTTCCAGCATATTCTCTTTCGGTACTGGAGGGCCCACGAACCGTTGGGGATTTAACTTTTGGGAACCGGATTTCTTCTACAGCAGGCGCATCGGACGTCCGCCTCAAGGCCGGGTTGAAAGTGACGGGTGGGTGGATACACCTCAGACCACTTCTATTCTTGGAGCGGCTAAGATCAGCGGGAAGTTTAACGGCGGTTGGTCTCTTGGCGGACTATCCGCCCTAACGGGAAGAGAATATGCCAGTATAAACGAGAACGGCAGCATCAGTGAAAAAGAAGTAGAACCAGCTACATTCTACAACCTCCTGAGGACACATAAGGAGTTTAACGAAGGGCTGCAGGGTCTTGGAGTACTTGGCACCTATGTATTGAGGAATTTCAAGGATCTTTCGCTGAGAGATGTTCTGTCAGATAATGCCTTTGCTTTAGGAGTCGACGGATGGACATTTCTCAATGAGAAGAAAGATTGGGTTCTATCGGGTTGGGGCGGTATCACCCGGGTAAGTGGAACAAAAATCCGCATCTTAGCGCTCCAGCACAATTCAAGTCACTATTTCCAAAGACCGGACGCGGAACATGTGGCTGTTGATTCAAGCGCTCAGGAAATGACAGGATATGCGGGCCGTTTCTTCCTGAACAAAGAAACTGGTCATTTGATCTTCAATGCCGCTCTGGGTATTATTTCACCAAGTTTCGAGAGTAATGACATGGGGCTGGCTTTTAGTACAGACAGGATAAACAAACACATCGTGCTAGGTTATCGCTGGTATGATCCCGGGAAGATTTTCCGCTTTGTCATGCTTAATGCTGCCTACATGAGCAACCACGATTTTGCCGGAAACAAGACGTCTGAAAGAGTATTTCTGTTTGGTTATGCCCAGTTATCGAACTACTGGCACTTCAATGGATTCATGGGAGTGGGCCCCCGCACTCTCGATCCTTCAAAACTAAGAGGAGGACCGATGGTCATTTCCCCCGCAGGAGTTTTTATCAATGGTGGAATTGGATCTGACAGCAGGAAATCTGTAGTCTTTGGGTTCGGGGGAAATGCAGGGCAAAATGAACGAGCAAGCGGTTCTCAGAACTGGAGCCTCTACAGCTGGGTGGAAATTAAGTTAGGTACTCGAGCTAACCTCAGCTTCAGTCCGAACTATTCTGCCAGCACGACATCTGATCAGTACGTCATGTCCATCAAGGATGAAAATGCAACTGAGATGTATGGCAAGCGATACATATTAGCACAGATCGATCAAAAGAATCTTTCTGCTGATATCCGTATTGACTACACATTTACACCTACACTCTCTTTACAGGCTTATGTTCAGCCATTCATCGCCGTTGGCGCCTATTCGCACTTCAAGGAGTTCAAACAGCCCAATTCCTATGATTTCATGCTCTATGGGGAAGAGGGTTCAACCATAAAGGATACCAGTGGCGGATATATCCTGGATCCCACCGGAGCGGATAATGGCGACGCTTTCTTTGTATACAATCCCGATTTCAACTATAAAGCCCTGATAGGCAATTTGGTACTCCGCTGGGAATTCAAACCCGGCTCTACACTTTATGCTGTCTGGACAAGAGACGGTGCAGATTACAGTAATCCAGGTAATTTCAATTTCAGCAGGGACTTGTCACATCTTCTGGAAGCTACCTCCGATAACATTTTAACCATCAAACTCTCCTACTGGATAGGATGACGGAGTATAAGGAATGACTTGGATGTTAGTTACCACAGGGATTGAAGGTGCAGGTATTATGGGGTGTTTCTCGTCTTCATATTATTAAATGATCAGTCTTACCCTATTATATTGATATATCCATATCATTGTCATATACTTTCACGGTTAACAACTCCAAGCACAAAATACCATAACTAAATCTATTTCAACAAAATATGAATATTCTAACAATTGTGGCACGGTTTCTGCTTCTTATTAATCGTGCAAGTAATTGAACACAAAACTGGAAGGAGAGACATCATGAAACATTTACCAATCATCTTATCCATTTCATTCTTATTCCCGGTTAGCCCTATAAGCCTCGCTGCACAGGATACTGAGGAAGAGATGGAGGAAG
>JBHHUM010000113.1:0-5755 GCA_046861645.1 Fidelibacterota bacterium
ATCAATCTCTACACTGGAAAGAACAGTTCCTTCCGTCTGATTCCCAGCAGGGTCGTTCGCCAGCACCCAAACGTTGTACGTTCCTTCAGCGACATCTGAAGCTGCTGTCAATGTCTCGTCAGTTGCATCAGCCTTGGCTCGAGCATAGATGGTAGTATCACCACTTGAATCACGGAACTTAAGGTATAGTGAATCGCCTATACTGATGTTAGATACTGTAAAGACAGGACGCATCTCCATAGTCTTATTATCGTCATTTTCCCGGCCAGTATCTGTAGCATTAGTGAGATCCGGTTTACCTGGAGTACTCGGATCAGCTGTGTCAATAGTTATGGTCAAGGAAGAACCATCGGTAGAGTTGCCGGCTGAGTCTATTTTTGTGGCATAAGCGGAATAATTGCCATCAGGTGAAATAGCAATGGGAACCTCCAAATCAATGGAACTACCTGTAGGTACACCCTCTATTTCCTGACCGGCAATTTTAAGAACAATGGAATCAATCGCTGCTACTGTGCCGATTGTGAATTCAGGTGTAGTGTCAGACGTATATTCATCATCATTCGCATGCCCAGTATCGGATGCATCCTTTAGATTTGGCCTGGCAGGCTGTGATGGTGCCTCTGTATCTATGCGCACGTTTACCACTGGAGTACTGACAAGTGAAAAATTACCAGCAGGGTCTTCTGCCTTTGTAGTAAGTGGATGACTTCCATCAGACAGTTGGCTCAATACAATATCCATAGTTGCTGCATTTACAAGGAAAGCCTCCAGTCGAGTACCGTTATCGTAGAAAACCACTGAGTCACTAGATACGAGATTCCCGGTAGTCATTGTGGGAGTATCATCATTCGTAAGGTTATCATTATTTAACCTGCCATTGTCGCTGGAACTCTTGAGGTCAAGTGTGGGTCGCCCTGATGCTGTCGTGTCTATTGTTACCGTAAGTCCTTGTGAGTCAGCGCTCTGGTTTCCCGCATTATCCTTGACGAGTGCCTTGAATGTATGATCGGCTTCCGTCAAACCGTTTACTGTAAATGTGTAGGAGGTATTGCCTACTCCCAACTCCACTCGACCTAAGGTATCAGTATTGTCCATCACCAAGAGAACCGAATCAATATCATTATCCGATAATCCTGTGATGGTGATATCTATATCGTCAGCATTTGTGCCAAGATTAGTCACATTATCGCCCGATAAGAATCCGGTATCATCACTAGTTGACAGATCAGGTTTATCCGGTTCATTGGGTGCAGTCGTATCAAGGGTAAAAGTAAGACTGTCGGAAGCACTGGAGACGTTGCCGGCATCATCAGCAAACTTAGCGTACACCTGGTACACGTTGTCAGTTGTCAACTCTCCAGTCTCAACGGTAAAATCATATGAGCTGTATGTACATCCCGGACAACCACTATTAATAATAGAATCAGTGAGAGTAACATACGTACCTGAAAAATAGATTCTGGTAACATCGTCTCCATAAATTGACCCTGAGCTGGGAGAAACCGTAAAAGTTGGGGTTTCATCATTGGTGATATTGTCACTTGAATTTGAACCAGAATCAGATGACGTTAATAAGTCTAGTATATTGGGTGGATTTGGAGTTTGAGTATCCACAAAAACTGTTCTATTCCCTGAATAACTGATACTACCGTACTGATTCTTCACATTGACTCGGAGATACCAATAACCGTGGGTAAAACTGTCGTACTGAAATGTCATGGTAGCGCTAGTAGTGATGGTTAAGGGGGTAAGTGCAGTAGAATTTCCGCTTCGCCAGTGCCAGTTATAGGAATATTCATCCACTAGTTGAACTTCGAAGTTGCTTCCGCTCACAATAAGATTACTCACATCGAAGTTGAGAGTAGTAAGGTTGGTTTCGTCATCATTATTGGCTGTCCCCTTGTCGTCGTTAGTCTGCAAGTCAGGAGTTCCAGGTGATTGAGGAGGTGCCAGATGCCATTCGTAGATCCCGGACAGTTCCAGAGTATCTGTATCAGAATCAATAATTCCTCGACGCCGGACAAAGAACTTTAATTTTTTGCCATCCTTGGAATAGTCAGCATTATGATCATCTAATGTATAATAGTAGGCAAAAGCGCTGATGGTTTGGGCTCCACTGAAGATGCCACTTTTAACATAAGTGCCCCAATCTGATTGGTCATCAAGGTATTCCCCATCGCTGTCATTATCGGTTCCAAGGTAGATAAAATAGGAATCGTGGTTATCGGTTACATCGAACGAAAAGGTAGCCTTGTAAACGGTGTTGTTCAGGAAGGTTGTGTCGCCATTACCTAAACTGCTGTAGTCGTATAGCCAACTGGTAGTACCTTCCAAGTCTGAAGATCCACTCTGAATGACAGTAGCTCCCAGCTGACCTACTACAAGGATTAGAAGCAGTCCAAGGATTCTGAATATTCTTTTCAACACAAGTCTCTTTTCAAAGAATTTACTCTTTGGAAGTTCCCCATAAAGTGATCCTGATTACAGGGTGTATCCTATAGATACAAACCCATCCAGCCAGTTAGCGCTGACGTCGGTGGTCTTAAATCCTTCCGGTAAGTTAAAAGCCATCGTAGTACGAATGCCAACGCGGATGTTAAATGCAGCTATATTGATGCCGAAGCTTTGGCTGGCCATGATTGCTGGTGAAGAACCCATAATACCACCTCCCACCTGCACTGTACTTGGACCCGCTGGAAAACTCAAGACTCCCAGCACACTTATCCCCGAAAACTCTCCTCCAACCGGTAGATAGTTCTTAAAGGAAAACGACCCCAATTCAGCTCCGATACGGAATTTTACTGGACCCACCTCCATAAGCATAGGCAAGTCTACATTAACACGAAAGTCGATTTTGGAATTCCACGTCTCAAGAGTGTGATTAACATAACCAGGAGAAGCGGCTGTCAGCTGAACAGTGTACCCCTGTCGCTCGCCCTCTTCGGCAAACTCCAAGTCAGTCAGTTCATCTTCCTCCTCCTCTCCGTAGATGTACTCGTCCTCAAAAAAGTCCGCGGTGTCTTCATCACCATAATAGAAATCTGCGGTATCCTCTTCATCATAATAAAACTCATCTTCATAAAACTCACTTGTATCCTCATCGAAGTATTCAGTTGTATCCTCATCGAAGTATTCTTCATCTTCCCAGAATACTCCTTCATCCTCATCTTCGTCTTGTGCAAAAATTATTGAAGGTGATGAAAGTATTAAAGATCCAAAGATTATGAAAAAGTAATACCTAAGACTTGCCGGATATTTATTACTCTTGTCCAAAGCACACACCCCCTTTACCAGGTTATGATATAGGTGTTCAGTTCTTACCTCGTTCGCCTTTGCATTCGTAGGTATTTGGAATATAAGTTTCCACAGATCAAGAAATCAATATTTCAGATAATATTCTAAATAAAACATTTGTTCCCAAGATTACCGGGAAATTGGTATAAAATAGAAAATATTCATTCAAAGAAATAGTAGTTCACACTACTGGAAATTGATTACAATGAAATTCGGATTTATATCAGATTGCTAACATTTCCATCCTGCTATTCTAAAACTAATCATTCACAATGAACATTAAAGAAGACAAATTTTTCCTCTAATATTTGCTAGTGTAACATTTTTAAGATAAAAGGATTAAGAGCTCACAGCTCATTTGTTGAAAAACCCCAAAAGAGACCGAAGAACCAGTGTTATCCCGAAAGGTACGTCGAGATGATCTGACTGGTGTAAGCTCTTGTCAAGGTAAAGAACACTTGGGAAGACTCCCAATCTGCTATTTATGTATTTCCCTTAGAACAGAAGAAATTGTGTACCCAGTAGAGGATTCGAACCCCTATCTCGTGGTCCGTAGCCACGTGTTCTATCCATTGAACTAACTGGGCAAACACTGCTCATTTCTTATGCAAAGCCCGCCAATTGCCTACTTATTAGTGGAGTAGATTAGTAGCGCGTACGGGATTTGAACCCGTGTTACCGGCTTGAGAGGCCGGCGTCCTGACCCCTAGACGAACGCGCCATAGCTGGGGAGCAGGGATTTGAACCCCGACTACCAGGGCCAGAACCTGGCGTCCTGCCATTAGACGACTCCCCATTCTAAGAAAATATTATCTCAAAAAGCGGGGGAATTTACTTTTTTCACCCACGAGCAACAAAGACTTTCACGTAAAGAAAAAGGGACTCTAAGCCCCCTCTTCCTGCTTAAATGCCTTGTAAAAACTACTTCAGGAGAACAGCCTTTTTTAATTCCGTTTTCTCCGGTGTCTGCATACGGATGAAATAAATACCTGATGCCTGTTCAGAAGCATTCCAGGAAAAATCGTACTGACCGGCAGACATAAACTCACGATTAACCAGTGTCTCTACAAGCTGCCCCAGATGGTTATAGACTTCCAGACTTACGGTTGTCTCGTATGGAATGCTGAAACTTATCGTAGTCACCGGATTGAAGGGATTGGGGAAATTGTCATGAAGTGTAGGCTCCGAAGGAAGTCCAATGGAAGCGACATTCCGGGAATATGTAACGGCGTGACTTACCTCATTCCCTCTTTTGCTTCCAATAATTACATCCTCAATGCGGGCTGATTTCAGATCATCGATGGTTATCTCCAGCGGTTCTTCAATACCTTGACCGGACAAATCGTAGATTAATACCCGTGTCCCGGTTTCATCAGAGGTGCTGGCTATCTGAAGATGCAAATTTGCCGGATTGAGATGTAACTTACTCAAAGTCACATTTTCTCCTTCGATGAAGAATTCAATTCCACCCATTTCTTCATCTGCAGATACAGTGACCAAAGTTCTATCAAATCTCTCGCTTACGGTAACCGTAGAGAAACCAGAGGGTCCTGATAGTCCTCCATCTGCCTCTCCAAGGATCAGGTTCACTATGTTCACAATGTCCAGAACAGTGTAATCACCATCTCCGGTGAGATCGCCGGCCTCCATACCACATTCGTCGAGTTCTAATCCGTCAGTCATGTGGCTGACCAGTTCAACAATGTCAAACACGTCAACCAGTGGTTCGCCATTAAGCACATCCCCGTTACAGTTGCCGGGAACAAATATGTTCAGGTTGTCGCAGGCATCACAATCATCTGCAGTACCATCGAAATCCACATCTCCGGATGCAATCAACGGATTGGCATCTTCCTCATCAAGACAGCCGTCATTGTCATCGTCATCATCACAGACATCACCCTGACCGTCTTCATCAGTATCAAGCTGATCGGGGTTATAAGTATTAGGACAGTTATCATCGTTGTTTAATATTCCGTCTTCATCCCAATCCTGTGACATCTCTGCTAAGTAAGTTTCGATAGTATTAACAATGGTAGCTTCGTTGAAACCGTATGCTGAATAACGTACCGTCATAGTATGATCAATAATAATATTATGTGGAATGTATCCCTGACCAAACAAGTCCCAGATTGTGTGGGAATCATCATCTACGATGGGATAGGTGATACCAAATGTTTCTGCCCATTCATTACAGCTATAGGGCTGGTTCCATTGAAAACCAGCAGCAAAAACCATTAAACCTTGATCTTTATACGTCTGATAAATTGATTCAGTAATCGGAGCCTCCGATTGGCAGGAGGGTCACCAAGAAGTAAAAAGATTAACCCAAATTACAAATTGATCACCTCCATTCTCTTCATAGTTATAGTCGTATAAATGAAGATCTCCTTCACCGTTAGCGCAAATCGGATCAGAGAAATCAGATACGACATCTCCTACACCATAAACTTGAGCAGAG
>JBHHUM010000114.1:0-5724 GCA_046861645.1 Fidelibacterota bacterium
CTTCGACCCTTTTGGGCCAGGATGATCTGGCGAAAAGGGTAAATGCCTTAGAAGCTCAAATGAACCAGTTGAATAGGATTATCATTCCTGATGTCGAGAATGCTCTCAGTACGGTAGTACAATCCAAAGCCCAATCGGACAGTGCCACTATTATGCTTATCAATCGGATTAATGCTGTTCAGAATAAAATAAAGATTCTTGAAGACAAAGCTGCTTACTCAGATAGCACAAACCTGGAGATTTTAGAGCAATTAGTGATGATTGAAAATAAGATTGTTTCCCTGGCCAGAAGCTTTAATGAGCTGTACAGCATGAAAACCACTCCAGAAGTGTATGAATCCCCTAAACTCAGCTCTGGTGAGTTTAAACAACGATATGTTGATGCTCTAAGCAAGTACCAGAATGGACAATATGAAGATGCTATTCAGGGATTTTCTACACTGGCTTACAATCAATCTGACCATCCCCTGGCAGATAATAGTCAATACTGGTTGGGAGAATGTTACTATTCTTTGAAGAATTATAAACGAGCCATTCTGGAATTTGAGAAAGTTATGCAATTTTCAAAATCAGATAAACAAGATGATTCTATGCTTAAACTTGGACTTTGCTTCATGAAGATAGGGAATAATCAACGCGCTAGGGCCGAATTCAGAGATTTACTGGAATTGTTCCCGAACAGTGAATATTCTCAACGTGCCCAACAATATCTTCGTCAGCTTTAATTTTTCTTTTACCTATTGAGGAGACATACCACATGCCGTTAAAAACATACTTTCTCACTTCTGAAATTACACCCTTTTCGACTACTGGTTTTCTAGCCGATTTTTCTAAAAATGTGCCTATTTACTTGCAGGAGATGGATCACGATATCCGTTTGACTTCTCCCAAATATGGGTTTATCAGTGAAAGAAAGTATATCCTGAGGGAGGTGATTAGACTTCGAGAAATAGAATGTGAACTGGGTGGAGAGATGATCAAATCATCTGCAAAATCTGCATTTATTCCTAAAACTCGAGTACAGGTTTATTTTATGGAACATCCTGAATGGTTTCAACCTTTGTCACCACTTCTCTATAAATCAAGAAACGGCCGAGTTCTACCAGACAATGCTGACCGGTTTGGCTTTTTCAGCAAGATGGGATTGGCTATGTTGACGGATCTGTTCTGGTGCCCGGATATTATTATTTGCAACAGTTGGCAAGCCGCTACCGTTCCTCTTATCTATAATCAGGTGTACGCAAATGAGGAGTTTTATCAGGGTATTCAAACGGTACTTTTAATTCACAGCTTAGATGAGAATGCCCTGATTCCTACTGACACTTATCAAATTCTTGGAGTAGAACTACCTGAAGGATTTGAGGATGGAGAGGTTAATTCTCTTGTTGTGGGAGCCTTGGCTGCTGATCTAGTAATCGCAGTGGATAGTCCCGAAGTGATAATATCCTCACAATTAGCGGAACATCCCTCATTCAAACCGCATTACAGTGCCATAAAAGGGAAGGTACAAAAGCTTAAGATATCAGATGATACACCAGCCTCATTCCAATCTTCAGCTAAAAATCTTGATGTACTTCTCCGGGAACTTGCTTCCTAAATTCATAACCACTGTTATCGGACCAGAAGGTACTCTTAACCAATGAAATTCTACAGGGAATCTAGGGTAGCTTCGTTATTATTCATGGGAATAACTCTATTTGTAAACTCCTGTATTGAAGATTCCTTTTCTACAAATATCGATGATTTGCCCTTGGAACTAAAAGATTCTTCTACTGTCGATATTGAACTGATACCTTACCAGTCTCCTCCAGACATTGGGTCACATCGATACCTTTATTTGGGTAATAAAAATGGCTTTAAGATCGATCGTACCTTGTTAAAGTTAGGGAGCCTTACCGCTCTTAGGGATTCATCATTTCATATTGTGGACAGCAAGATAAAGTTGACATTGGTAGATTCTGTTTTGGAATACCAACCCTCATTCCTGATCTCATATGTTGCCATGGATTCCACCATGGAGTTCTCCGAATCAGGAACCAATTTCAGTAATGATGATTGGCTAGACGATATTGTTTTTGACGAACAACTAACCTCCTCACTCACTCAAGATACTTCCGGTACATACGCTATTGAATTTTCTGTAGATACTTCTGTAGTGCTAGTTTGGGCAGATACTTCCGAGACATCTCGGCTTTTGATGTTGGAAACTCAAGGTCTGTCCGGAGAACTGATTCAGTTCTACGCAACAGAAAATGGCTCTTTTGCACCCGCCCTTATCGTCTCCTATTCTGACTCAGTGACAGTCACAGTAGATTCGATAGATACTCTTATTCTGGATACTCTTGAGTTGGTTCTGGAAATGAGTGCTGATGTTTCCATTGTTGAACCTCCCCTGTTTACTGAGGGTGCCTTTGATTCAACTCTGCTCTATTTCAGTAATGGAGCCGGTATGAAGGCTTTGATGAATGTTGACCTGTCAGCCCTGAACGTACCTGAAGAAGCTGTTATATTAAGAGCTAATCTTGTTCTCCATAACGATTCACTGAATTCTCAGTGGATTACTGATGGCATATTTAAAATGAAGATTGCTACCCTGATAGATAGTATTACAAATGTTGAGGACTATGATTGGCCTGCATTTATTTCAGAGGATAGTCTCGGAACTGGTACATTGAAAGTAAGTATGCTCGACTCTGCATCATTGCAGATAACTCACCGGATTGACAGACTTGTTGAACCTATTTTCCTTGGAATAC
The DNA here is from genome assembly GCA_046861645.1 of Fidelibacterota bacterium. Classification (GTDB taxonomy): domain Bacteria; phylum Fidelibacterota; class Marinisomatia; order Marinisomatales; family UBA2128; genus UBA2128. The sequence goes on from JBHHUM010000114.1 coordinate 2,757, forward strand.
AAGAGAATCTAGGTTTTAAACTGGAGACATCTGCTACTCCCTCTATTTTTAATTTTGTAACATTTTATACTTCACTGTATCCTGATCCATCTCTTCACCCCAGATTGGAGATTTATTATGGTATTCCCTAAACGCATTTTCATGATTCTGTTAATGGTGGCATCGATTCAATTTGCTCAATCACCATATAATAGCGCTGGTATGGGACTCCTCTCTGATTTTAGTGATGCTTCCGCGTTTGGTTTAGGCATGTCAGGTTCTATGGGAGGGTTCAATCACTCCGTTTTTACCCAAAATCCATCCACCTGGCCGAAGTTAAAATTCGCTAAGCTTAATTTTCATTATCTAGGGGGTCAAATTCAGAATCAAAGTCACAACTTTCTGACGGGATTTGGCAACCTTAGTGATGCTTCTTTTATATTACCTATTAAAGGCGAATTTGCAATAGGATTGGGACTAAAACCGTTTGCGAATAGAACTTTTAGACTTGAAGATGCCTCTTTAGAGGAAGTAATAATTTCTGGGGATACCCTTGAATTGTACACTGATTTGAGAGGTAGTGGGGGTATCGGGATGCTTCACACAGAAATTGCAAAAGTTATCAATAATAAATGGTCAGTAGGTATTGGTGCCGAATTTCTTTTTGGAGTTTCTTCAGAATCAGCTATAGTTTCTGGTCTATTTTCAGGGGATACAACAGTAGTTATTTCCCGCAGTCACGAAACTAAAGGCACTTTACTCTCACTCTATTTTACCACACCCCTATTCGATACACCAATAAATTCATCACTGCATTTTACCATAAGGATTCCGGTAGGAAGACGTAGAATTATTGAACGAGAAGAGCACGCTTTTATTGATAATGATGGTGATCAGGAACATACTACTTGGGATGATCCACTTCCTTACCAGGTTAGTAAATCTGTAATAAGTCACACAAATTATTCTTTACCATTAGATGTTTCTCTCGGCTGGATGTACCATCTCACAGGATCTACCTATCTCGCTTTTGAACTGGCAAAGCGCAGTTTTGATGAGGATGGCACGTTTCCGACATCTTCTATTAGTTCGAAATTGAATTCAGGACATCGCCTTGCTGTAGGTCTACTCAGGGAAGGATTAACTGGTACACGATCCTTCTTAAACCGTCTTCATTACCGAATTGGATTTTTCACCAGACAACATTACATTTCCAGCCGCAACAAGGAGGATGTAGCTGAACAGGGAATAGCTCTGGGGCTAGGCATCCCATTCGGAGTGACTAAAAACCAGATTGATATTGGTTTCCAATATGTGGAGAGAAGTGGATTCCTTTCATCAAAACCGGAAATAATTAATCAACTGACGATTGGCTTGACACTCAGTGACGTGTGGTTGGCTAGTCGAAAAAGGAGATAATCATTGCCAATGTTGATATACAGAAAATCATCGTTCATCTTTCTTGGTGCCATCTTCTTGGTATGGTCAGCTTGTGTTCCCCCTGAAGTTGAGGAAGAGTTTCCAGATGAAGAAGATGGAGTTGAAGAAAAAGACGATCAAAGATGTCAACAACTCCTAAGTAGTGCTGCTGAATATTATAAGAATAAAGATTGGAAATCTACCATCCGTGTTTACAAAATATTGGTGGATGAAGGATGTGATCGCGGTAATGAAGAACAAGTATATCAATTCTGGGCTGTTGCTCATGAACGTCAAGCACAATTTGATAGCTCAGAGAATGTTTTACTTCAAGGACTAAAACATCTACCAGATAATATAAATCTCTATAACCGTCTGGCTTATGCCTACAAGCGACTAGGTAGGTTGGAGGATGAAGCCTACGTTTACGAAGATATCCTTGAACTCGAACCGGAAAATAGTGAGATCATGAAAGAACTGGCTCGCGTTTATGGGGAACTCAAACGATTCGAAGAGCAGATTGATATACTCAAACAAATCCTGGAATTGGAACCCACAAACAAAAGTGTGGAAGGCGATCTTGCTATGGCTTTCCAGGAGTTAGGTTTAGATCCGATTGATATTTACCGTGAAAGATATAAAAAGAACCCTAATAATGTGTCCTACGGCATTGATCTTGTTGAACAACTCATGCGTGCTGATGAATTCGAAGAAGCAATAGGGATTCTTGAAGATCTATCTCACCAGTGGAGTGAAAATGGAGCCGTTTCTAAAAAGTTGATCTTTAAAAAATTAGCGCAGGCTTATATTCAAAATGATCAGCTTCAGCAAGCATCCGAGGCCTATATTCGCCTTTTTGATGAAGACCCGGGCGACTTCCGTACGGCCATTGAAATAGTTACTATCAATCTTGACATTCCTGACTTTGAAACAGCCTTAGAGTGGGTGGAAAAAGCCATAGCTATCGCACCTGAAAATGGAGAACCCTACGGACACAAAGGGAATGTTTATTTCCAGGCATCTCAGGAATGTCGGGGTGATTATCCGAATATGGATGATAAAATCATGGCTAGTTTAGCTCTGAAATACTTTAAAAAAAGTACTGAATTGGGTTATAGAAAGTTCAGACGAGACATCACATATTTATCTGAAAATGCTGATGATTTACTTTTTACATTTGAGGATTGGTTCCTGTTGGAGGATCGCAATGTGCCTTTGAGACCTTCAGGTGATTGCTATAACTGGGTTAAAGAAACACTGGTTAAAGATCCCTCCTGGAAATAGTATATTACTCCTGAGGGTAATCGGCGGAAAGCGTTAACTTTACGCTGTTATTATGACTGATTTTTCCCCAAGATCAAGATCCCTCAGAAAAACCGACCCTGACGTCTTTACTTCCATTCAAAAGGAGACACTCCGGCAGCAAGGAACGCTGGAACTTATTGCTTCAGAGAATTTTGTCAGCACTGCAGTGTTGGAAGCAGCAGGGGGAGTTATGACCAACAAGTATGCTGAAGGATATCCTGGTAGACGATACTATGGTGGTTGTGATTGGGTGGATGTTGCTGAA
>JBHHUM010000115.1:0-5579 GCA_046861645.1 Fidelibacterota bacterium
TTCAATATGAATAAGTCAGGAGCCATCTTGAAACTATTTCTATCTAGCTAAGATTTCTACGACGAATCTGCTATAATTTCAACCGGAAGGATAGGTCTGTAAAATCATATCGAAGGGAGTCCTATGAAAGTTGAATTAAATGATTACCTCAGTGTAAAAATTATCTGCTATCGGACATTAGAAGGATCCCAGGCGGTCCGCAAATTTTCATTAAATGAGTCAAGCTGTAGCATGTCACCTGGGGAAATAGAAAAATCGAATACTTCACTATTCTCAACAATTCTTTCCTTATGTGAAGATTTTGGAATAACCACTACTCCCTTTTGTAACACCCATCTTATGAGTATTTGTGCGGTACTCTTGGAATATTTATCCGCGATTGTTATTAATTGGGAATCCTCTAATTTTCGACCTTTAGTGAGTGGTGAATACGCTTCTAACTGAATGTTCTGATCTTGACAAAATTCTAAAAGTTCTGTTAAATAGAGGTACGGGCTAAATTCGATCTGATTCACTGCTGGAATAACATGACAAAATTCCAACAGTTCCTCAAGGTGCCCTATCATATAATTACTAACGCCAATGGACCTGCACTTCCCTTCATCATAGAGGGTTTCCAAAGCTCGCCAGGATTCCAAGCGTAAACCCTCCACTGGCCAATGAATCAGGTAAAGATCAACAAAATCTAATCCCAGTGATTTCAGGCTCGTACGACAAGCGGCAATGGCGGAATCGTACCCATGGTCAGAATTCCACAGCTTAGTAGTAACAAAAATTTCTTCCCGCGGAATGCCACTGTTACGAATGCTAATACCCACATCTTTTTCATTCCCGTATATTTTTGCTGTGTCAATAAGTCGATATCCAGTTTTAAGAGCACACTGAACTGCATCTTGTACAATTTTTCCTCTTGGTGACTGAAAAGTACCTAATCCAAACAAGGGCATCTCAACTCCGTTGTTAAGAGATATTTTGGTATCGATTTTTAACTTATCCATTTTCGATAAATATTATATTTGTTGTTTATTAATCACCCATACCATCGTTTCAATATCCTGCAACATAGAAAAGTAATCCAGGGGGAAGGTTCCTTCTTGTTGGCAAAGTCCCAACCTTTGTATACCATAAACATTGAATTGGGTTTGAACCTGCCGTCTTTATCCTGTGAATTTTCTATCCATTCGATCAATTCCCCTACAAGTTCATCACCTTTCAAGAATTCAAACCTGGTCAACACATCTGCCAGATAGAGGGCATTGTACCAGACAAATGGATACTTCAATGTCCAGAACTTTTTTGAACGACCAAAGTAGTAGACAGACTTTCCATGTTCCCTGTGAAATTTCAAAGGTGCAAAAGCATTTTGGGCATATACTGATTCCTTCAATTCGGGTATCTGTGAAAAGACTTCCAATGCTATCAATCCTGCCATAGGACACCCTACCTGTATTTTTTTGAATTGACTCTCCACAAAAAAGAAATGGCAAAACCACCCTGGTTTTGACGCCCACTTTTCCTTTATCGTATCAACTGACTTTTTAACCATGTTACTATTCAACCCTAACCGAAGCAAGGAATAGGTTATAAGTGGTGAATCGCAGGGCAGGGCATGCCATTCATCGGCATTCGGATCCGGTTTGGAAAATCCTTTACCTTTATCAGGAAGAACCTGTCTTGTTGTAAAAAGACCTTCCTCAGAATGTTGCATCACTTTATCCGTTATTTCATGGATATATTTATTTTGAATAGTCAGTCCAAAATCGGCAAGCATTCTCAGTTGATAATAACAAATCTTCGGATCATTATGCCGGGTAATACTTTGTGGAAACCATTCAGAAGCTTTTGAAATTATAGATTTTATTGACGGATCATTATTGAGGGCATTTTTAGCTGTAATAACTTCATTTGACATTGGCGGCATTTCTAAAACATCAATCAATGTCCTGTATACTGTCCAAGCATTACTTTCTACCAACCACGGAGTTGGATCTCCCTTTAATTTTTCCTGCCACTTAGTCATTCGATAATTTCTTATTTTAATTACTTGCAAATTTTTTCGTCATTATTCCCACTACTGCACCCAGAATTACCGACATCCCCAGGATTGGAATTACACTTTGAGGATCATCTTCAAATACAAGTACTACAATTGGCAGTGCTGAAACTACTGCAACTATAATCCCTTTCAGCCATGCAGAAATCTGTAATTTGATGTAAGAAATAATGAAACCCAGTACCACCCAGTGAACAAAGGCAGATATTGTTGCATATGCATCTATTTTTTGAATCAACATTGGAACAGTATCGATTATTCCAGCACATACACCGATTCCAAGAGAAATAAACATTTTTTTCATTTTGTTTTCCTTTCCTGATAAAATGGATCTCTATTTTTTTTATCAGTTGAGAATTGGTTGAACTTGTGAATGAAATTTTCAATATGACCTTGGAGTGAAAAGCAGTCACCACAGAAAAAACTGCAATAGGCAACAAGTCCTCTATTTTCACTTATCATACCTTAGTCCCCATGATGGAAATTACTTTATTTTAAAATAAGTCCCCATGCAATACCGCAAACTGTTAGTCCTACCAAAGTATTTAGGAGTTGAGTAGGATCAATATGTTTGGGTATTCATATATCATCCATTGACTATATGCTTCCGGAACTGCTTTAATAAACCCAATCACTACTCAGAAAAATAATCCCTTTTTTCACCCTTTTCCCAGTAGGCTTTTGTTAAGTATTACATAAAGCGAAATGAACATGATTATCATGAATATACCAAACAAAATTGTATGGTAAATCTAATTAGTTTGCCCTCGAAAAACTTTCTTTGGTTTTATGTTTAGGATTTACCTTCTTCATAAAACAAAGTACTCATTAACTGGATGAACCAAATTTGTAAAAAAAATATTCAAGACTCTTAATAACTTGAAAAGTACACTAAATAAGTGACCCCTAGGGGAGTCGAACCCCTGTTGCCAGGTCGAAAACCTGGAGTCCTGACCACTAGACGAAGGGGCCAAATAAGGCTCGCAAATATAGTAAAAGAGAAGGAAGTGACAAAGAAGATCGAGAGGAAATTTGTGACTATTTATTCTTCAGCAGAAGACTTGGTACTGTTGAAGATTTTCTCCAATTCACCATTCTGATGTAATTCTAGAGTAATATCACAACCACCTACCAACTGACCGTTTACAAACAGTTGGGGGATAGTAGGCCAATTGGAAATTTCTGATAGTTTTATTCTAATCTCTGGATCCTCCAATATATTAACAGCTTTGTATTCTACATCATACTGATTCAGAGTTTCCACTACAGCATACGAAAATCCACACATAGGCATATCTGGTGTCCCTTTCATATAGAGTATTACAGGATTCTCAAGAATGTCACACTGGATTTTTTCTTTCAAGTTCATTTTCTCGCCTCTCATTTCACGTCTGGCGTGAACGTTTTTAATTGCAGCGCATGAATCTCATGGGTTAGATACTCACCAATCACAACATAAACCCGCTTATGTTGCTCTAAAAGAGAAAGACCTTCAAAGCCAACCCACTCTACCACAGCACTGAAATGATCACCTGTTCCCCGCTCATCAGTTACTTCCACGACGGCTCCAGGTAGACCAGTTTCTATCAATTCCTTTACATCCTCTATAGTCATAGGAGGAGAATATAAGACCTCGGTATACTGTGTGCAAAGTTCCTGAGGTTTCCATTGTTACTTTCTTTTAAACTGCCAAAATTACGGTATAATGACAAAGCTACTCTTTTTCTTTATCGGAGTTCCTATGTTGGAATTGATGCTCCTTATCGAACTAGGTCGTCAGATTGGCTTCTGGCCCACAATTTTCCTGGTAATCACTACAGGGATACTCGGAGCAGCCATGGCTCGATCACAGGGTATGTGGATCTGGATGGAGATACAGCATGAACTTAGACAAGGAAATATGCCAGCAGATAAATTAGTGGATGGACTATTAATCCTGATCGGTGGGATCGTTCTCCTGACCCCAGGGCTACTCACCGATATCTTCGGTTTCATCCTTCTAATTCCGGTAACTCGGGACCTTTTTAAGAATGCCATCAGAAGGAAATTTCGCGAAATGGCCGATTCTGGCAGAACCAATTTTACAATGATCTTCCGGTAAATCGATTGAGATATCATTCTGATCATCATACCTTTACTCAGCTCACACTAACCTCCTATGATGATAATGACAGACGGTAACCACCCCCTTCAGAATCTTATCAGTGATCGGACGATGGCGGAAGAACTCGCTAAGACATTTGGTACACCTCTCTATGTTTATGAGGCAACCCGTCTGAAAAAGAACTCTCATCGCTTATATGAAGCTCTCTCTCGTTCTTTCCCTGAACACCAGATTTGCTTCGCTCTGAAGGCTAATTCCAATCCTCGTATAATAGAAATAATGTTAAATACAGTGCCTTCCTTAGGAGCAGATTGTTCCAGTCCAGGTGAACTTTATTTGGCTCAAAAACTCGATATCCCAGCTGAAAGGTGTATCTATACGGGCAACTACGAAAGTCCGGATGAGCTTCGTACAGCTTTAGAATCAGGGATACACCTGAACTTGGATGACTCCTCAAGTTACCTACGATTGAGAAAAATCGGTAAACCTCGTGAAATCTCCTTTCGTCTGAATCCCGGATTCGGCAAGGGTCGATTTCCTGCTATAGTGACAGCCGGACAGAAAGCCAAGTTTGGTATCCCCAGGGAGAAAATCATTGAGGCCTATCGCCTGGCGCTGAACGACGGTGTCACTCAATTTGGACTGCAGTGTATGACCGGCTCCGGCAATCTCGATTCTGGTTACTTTTTGGAGTTGCTCACCGTTATCCTGACCGTAGCCAAGGATATAGAAGAATCCTTGAGAATCAGTTTCAGATATATCAGTATGGGGGGAGGATTTGGAATCCCTTACAAACCTGGTGAATCCCCCTTGGATTTTATGGAACTATTTGAAAATTTAGGTAATACTTTTGATCTGTATTACGACCGGAATTCACCAAATGCACCCACCCTATTCATAGAACCGGGCAAATCTCTGGTAGCAGATGCTGGTTTTATTATTAGCCGTGTTACAGGAATCAAGAAGAGTTACAAACAGTTCGTAGGGCTCGATGCCGGGATGAATACCTTACTACGTCCTGCTCTCTACAACGCTTATCATCGTCTCCTCAAAATCGGTGAGCCTGAGGTACCAGTAATGTGGACAGCTGATGTTACTGGAGGTATCTGTGAAGATACTGATCGACTGGCAGTGGATCGTAAGCTCCCCGATCTAAAGGAAGGTGACCTGGTAGCTATAATGGATACCGGTGCATATGGTTATGTCATGTCCAATACTTACAACACTCGTCCCAGAGCAGCAGAGGTGTTACTTGAGAAGGGAAAAGCAAGGTTAATCCGTAAACGGGAGACCATTGAGGATATCTTTGCTTCCTGTAACTGGTAATTAACCCATCACTGATTATTAATGTTTATCAAATTACTTATTTTAATAACTGCCTTTATCTCTGGTAATGTAGTTGCTCAAACACATAAAAGTATC
>JBHHUM010000034.1:0-22189 GCA_046861645.1 Fidelibacterota bacterium
AGCTCCTTACCCTGATACACTCCCCGATACAGTCACTCCGTTCCCTACGAGGCCGGCGTTCCTCATTACCGGGCAAGCAGGGCAGGCGCAGGGCAGGCAGCGTTGGCGATCTATTATGATTGCCTGCCTGTCGACAGACCGGGAGGTTATAGACCTTTGACTCCTAACGGAGTCTATAAATATGAATAAAAATCCCGTAGGCTTACAGACCCGTACTTCATGTCGGGAGATTGTATGTCTATAAAGGCACAGAACACGGTAAACACGAACTCCGTCAGAGATCAACTGAGTGGTGTAAACAACATGCAAATCAGTTTATCTTTAGAACATAGCCATTTCAATATATTCTTTTCTGTGATACTGAATCAAAAAGACACAGTTTTTTAACATTAAACCCTATTTCTATCTTATCTTTTAAGTCGTCAATATCTAATCCCCGTACTTTTGCCGTTAGCACATTTTCGCCAACCTTGAGATGCAGAATAGTCTCATTACCCAGAGGCTCAGCCACAATGAGAGGGAGGGCATTCCCACCGGTAACTACCCGTATTGTACCTGGTCTGATTCCTATCACAACGGACTGGCCTTCAAACTCCCTGATCCCCGTTTTCCTTCCCAAATCAATTGACAACCCATCAGTTTTGAATATGCCGTTTTCAATAATGCCTTTCAGCAAGTTCATGGGAGGGGAGCCAATGAAACCCGCAACAAAAATATTGTCTGGATTCCGGTAAACCTTCATAGGAATACCTACCTGCTGAATATGACCCTCATTAATGACAACAATCCGGTCACCCATGGTCATGGCCTCGACCTGATCGTGAGTAACATAGATCATGGTATTCCCCAACCGTTGATGGAGTCGTTTGATTTCAGCCCGCATTTGAACCCTTAGTTTTGAATCAAGATTGGACAGTGGTTCATCAAAAAGAAACACCTGAGGATCACGTATTATCGCTCGTCCCAGGGCAACTCTTTGCCGTTGACCCCCCGAAAGCTGTTTGGGTTTACGTTGCAATAGATTCTGTATCCCCAGTATGTCAGCTACGGACGAAACTCGCTGAGCTATCTCCACTTTAGGGACCTTGCGTAACTTCAATCCGAAAGCAAGATTATCATATACATTTAGATGGGGATAAAGGGCATAATTCTGGAATACCATGGCAATATCCCTATCCTTGGGCGGTACTTTATTGACCTGCTTTTCCGCAATAAATACTTCACCCGTGGTGGGTGTTTCCAAACCGGCAATAATCCGCAATAGAGTTGATTTACCACACCCCGAGGGTCCAACCAATACGAGAAACTCTCCATCGTTCACCTCTAATGAAAAATTTTCTATTATACTCTGACCTTTCTGAAAGGACTTGTTAATATTTTTCAAAGTAACTGATGCCATAATACATCCTTATTTTTCTACAGGATCTCCGTACGAAGGAGGATAAATACTACGGATATTGATAATTTTCAATTTACTCGTTCCCCACTGTCTGCATCCCAAAGTTGAATAAACGCCATCAGAAATATCCTCGTTTCTGAATGGCTGACAGACATTCAATCGTAGATTCAGCTCCGGAATTAATATTGACTGAGTTGGAATTATCTATTCCGTCATAACAGCGACCGGACTCGGGTTGATACATTTGTACCGCAGCGATATTTTCACCAGCAAACCATTGAAAAACCTTTTCCGAACGCTCAGCATAAACAGAATCTCCTGTCATCTCAGCCAGTAACTTCACCCCCCTGTAAAGTGAATGAATTCCATAAGCTATTTGTGGAACTTCCTTCAGTGAATATTCTCCGCTGAAACTCAAAGTTATTTCCCAGGGAAAATCATTTTCAATAACATAAGGTACAAATGAATCCCCCCAGTCAATTACACTCTTTAACAGGGTGGAATCACTCGTGATTGTAAACGCCTTTAATAGGCTGAAGGCTTGATTATTACCCCAATTATGCCAGATGTTTTTCCAGCAGAGATACATTCCGTCCAGGTCATGATCCGGAGAAAAAAATTGATATCCAATGATTCCTTCCGCAATCTTTTCAATAGTCTCAAGATAATCAAAATCACCACTACTATGCAGTTTGGTCAAGGCGATCAACAACTCACTATTCATATCCGGAGCACTCTTTATCAACCAAGCCGGTTTCATTCCCAGTGAGGTTAATTCCTGCTCAGGATAATGACTAACCGCTTCCTGTATATAAACATCTGCTGCTATTATTCTTGCTCTAACTTCCACCATCAATTCTACATATTCAGGACGGTCAACAAAGATAAGATAGGCAGCCGCCAGGCCCCTTAACCCGCGAACAGCCCACCAACCAAAATCAGCCTGACTGTTCTGGTGAGTGGTATTAATTGAACCATCGGTATATATGAAATTGTACCATAAACCGTCTTCCCTGCTCATATATAGAAGAAATTGGGTCAATCCTCTGGCAAGGGGTAATAGTTCACTACTGTGGTACGTCAAAATTTCCGTTTCCAATACTTCCATAAAACGACCGGCATCATCGACACAGGCAATCCCCTCACCCGTCGCTGCGACAGGTTCATAACCAGGCGCATCAGCATAAATCCGGATATAGGAGATAGTCTCCCCTTCAACCTGCATACTATCAACTAACGAAAGGGCGTGCGATAAGTTAACTGGAGATGAAACAAGATCCTGGCTAACGTCTTTTCCCGGCATAGTACATCCTGCCAGGGAAATAAAAATTGAAAAGGGGATAATTGACTTCATCTAAAGAAGCCGACTTTCTTCGTCAAAGATTATATCGTTTAAGTCGATATAGGCAGCTCCGATTACTGTATCTGCACCTCCATAAATACAAAATATCCGACCATCTTTCTGTACTGTGGCACAAGAAAAAATGACATTGGGTACAAAACCATTAATTTCCCAATCCAGTTTGGGTTCGATAATAGGGTCTTTCTGGCGGGCAATGACCTTCGTAGGATTATCAGCATCCAGTAGTACTGCTCCTAAACGGTAGTGATTTTTCTCATCTACTCCGTGAAAAATCAGAAACCATCCTTCATCAATCTTTACTGGCGGACCCGCAATGCCGATCCTGGTTTGATTCCAGGAACCTGGTAACGGTGACATCACTTTTACATGATCTCCCCAACTCTCCATATCGTCAGAGAAACAAATCCAGATATCCTGGTGTCGCCGGTGAAACATACAATATCTTCCTTCAATTTTTTCGGGAAAGAGAGCGGCGTTCTTGTTGGGTTCGTCCAGGACCGTTCCATGTCTTCGCCAGTGAATCAGATCCGAGGAAGAAGCCAGGCAAATTCTATAATCACTTGGGAATCTACCTGAAAATCCAGTATATGTCATGTAGAACCGATCCTCAAGTTCTACAATCCTGGGATCTTCAGGTCCTCTCATTTCTTGAGCTACATCATTTATTAGAATGGGCTCGGGTTTTCTTTCCCAATGAATTAAATCGCTGCTGGTCGCATATCCGAGGGAGTTGATATAGGATCCAAACTTTTCGTCTCCCCCTATGTCCGTTGCCCGATAGATCATATGATACCGTCCCTCGTGGTAAACGGCTCCAGCGTTAAAAACTGCTGCTCTTTCCCATTCATGCTCCTCGATCGGTTTTAATATCGGTTCTTTCCGCAGTCGTGTCAGTTTCATGGATCCCTTATTATGATTTTGAGTGTTAACCTTTAATACCTGACGTTGCCATACTCTCGATAAAATAACGCTGGAAAAACATATAGACTATGATTACTGGAATAGCTAAAAACATTGCCGCAGCGAGGATCACTCCCTGCTGCATTTCCGCCGAACCACCAAGAGCGAACAGGGTCACCATTTGTGGCATGGTCATCAGGTTTTGTTCGCGGATGACTATCAGCGGCCAGAGCACCTCGTTCCAGGCGGTGAGGAATGTAATAATTCCTACAGCCACCATAGCCGGCAATGCATTTGGCCATACTACACGAAACAGAATGGTCAGTTCACTGGACCCGTCTATCCTTGCAGCGTCAATCAGATTTTTAGGAATGGACTGAAAATATTGCCGAAATAAAAATATTCCAAAACCACTGACCGTAAAGGGAACAATCAGAGCCAAATATGAATCAGTCCATCCTAACTTAACAATAAGAATATAAGTGGGTATAAGGGTGATCTGAAAAGGAATCATCATGGTGAATAAAATCAAGTAGAATAAAGCAGACTTCCCTCTAAAATTCAAATAGGCAAGGGCATAACCAACCATAGAGCTGAATAACAACACCGCAGCCGTAATTGCTGAAGACACTAAGAGACTGTTAAGAAATGCTCTGGTGATGGGTATCTTCTCTAAAACGGATTGATAACTTTGGAGGGTAAACTGTGAGGGCCAAAGTGACAATTGCATGATTTCACTCTCTGGCTTTAAGGTTGCAAAGGCCATCCACACAAAGGGGTAGAGAAAGGAAAGCGCTCCTAAGGTTAGAATGCCATAGTGGACGATCTTTCTCATCTGCTCACTGTACTGATAATTACAACTTGATTATTTCAGTCAACATATGATGCCAGCACTCAGTTTTCTGAATGGGACGGTATCGGTCAAGGGGAGCCATGTTCTACTCCTTTTCAAGGATTTTCTTCTGAATTAGCGTAACGGAGAATATCATCAGCGCCAAGGCAAAGCCTACCGTGGCAGCATAGCCCATCTTATAGAAGCTGAAGGCTTGGCGGTAGATATAGAGTACCACCGATAGGGTGCTTTGTACTGGACCTCCACCTGTCATCACATAAGGTTCGATAAAGAGATTGAAACCCCCTATAGTGGACAAAATGACAACCATGATCACTACCGGATTAAGCATGGGAATGGTGATTTTAAAGAATTGCTGGAATTTAGAGGCTCCATCAAGTTCTGCCGCTTCGTATAAATGTCTCGGTATTCCCTGCAAGCCAGCAAGAAACAAAACGGTATAAAGACCCACATTTTTCCATGTCGCCATAACGGCGATGGACGGCATGGCCCAAGCGGTATCAGTCAGCCAGGGAACTCTGGGCAAGCCCACTAATGATAAAACACTGTTCAACAACCCCGTCTCGGTGGAATAGAGATTCTTCCAAAGAATGGTCACCACCACACCTGAAATCACAACCGGTAAAAAGAAGGAGGCTCGAAAAAACATTACGCCCCGAATGTTTTTATTCAGGGCGTTGGCTAGAACCAGCGCCACAGCTACCTGGAGAGGAATATGAATCACCAGAAACCAAAGGGTATTTGCCATCGATTTCCAGAAAAGGGGATCATGGGCCAGATAGCGAATATTTTCAAGCCCGATAAATTCCATGGGACCTAAAATGTTCCAGCGGTGAAAAACAAGCAATAACGAAAAAGCTATAGGATAAGCAGAGAATAACAGAAAAAATATGATATAAGGTGAGGCGAACAGCCAACCAACCTTAGATTGGTTGACCATTTATGTTTTCTCCCGCAAGACAAGTACCTGGCACCGCTGGGCAGCATCACGAAGTGCTTCCGCACTGCTTTTCATTCCGTGGAGACAGGCAGCATCAAACTCTTGTGAGATAATATCAAACATTTCCTGCAAATAAATGGACTGATCCGCACCTCCAATATTAGGTATCATCTCAGCAAAAAATCTATACTGGGGGTACTCATAAAAGTAATTATAGAAGAGTGAATCTGTCAATAGACCTGCTCGAATGGGCATCTGATTGGTAATATCCAAAAGTTTCTTATCATTCGAGCGAGACACCATGAACTTCACAAATTCCCACGCTATAGCAGGTCGCTTTGTTGATGCAAAAATACAGATGTTCTTGGGATCGCCATACGTATACAGTTTACCCTGATAATCATCTGGTACAGGAATGGGCATAATTCCATACTGAAACCCTTCCGGTCTGAATTTCTCAATGTGAGCAATATTCCACGGTCCACTAATGTGAGTTGCCACCTTACCCTGTAAAAACACATCACCCTGGAAAAAAGCATTAGGAAAATATCCACGTTGAAATCCCTTACTCAGAAAATCAAAGACAGCTTTACCTACCGGCGAGTCAATCGTGATCTCGTTATCTGCTCCAATGAGTGTGCTTCCTCCTGAAGCTGCAATATAAAAAGTGTAAAAATCAAAGAAGCGGTGCCACCATTCCGTATTAATATCTATATCCATCATCCACTGATCAAAATAACCATCATGATCAAGGTCTTGAGTCAATATCTCAGCAGCCGCGAAATAATCTGAATAAGTCTTCAACGGTGCAGTAATGCCATTTTCCTTAAATAACTGTCTGTTGTAATAGAGCACAATAGGATTGCATTTCCAGGGCATCTGATAAATGAAACCATCTTTGGATCGAAATTGATCATGCAATTCCACAGGAATACGGGAGGTAAAGAGGCTATCGAATCCTGGCAGAGTATCCATTCTGACGACAACTCCCGCTTCCACATATTGCTGCGCGGTTCCAGGCCAGAGGTTGGAATAGATATCCGGGGTTGTATTGCTGACAATCGCCGCAAGTATCACCTCCTCGCTGGATCGTCCTTCAGGTATGGGCTGATGTTTCACCAACCATGCGGGATGAAGCTCATTCCACTGTTTAACAACTTCTAATGCCAAAGTGATTTCGTGGGGATTATTAGAAGACCAATAGGTAAGGAGGTAAGGGCTTTCTGAGGATCCTGATCGAGAGCAACCGGAAAACAACATACCGGTTAGTATGACAATAGAAGTTACTCCCATGATTTTCATGGAAATCAGGAGGTAAAGCTTATGGTGACAGCCTGTAAAAAGCCCAGGTGGCCAAAATCGCGGTACCCGTAATCCACAGCAATTGATCCAAATGAAGTAGGTACTATTACACCACCCCCCAGACTAAAACCCTCTATACTATCATCCTGTTGAAGACTACTACTTCCCAATCTTAAAAAGACTGAATTCCACAGGGAAATTTCAACGCCCGCATCAATAGCTTCATAATTATTGCTGGGATGAATGGCATCTACTTCCGCCGATACTCTCAACTGTTTACTTTTTATGATATCGGTGGCCAGTCCAAAGCGGAAGTTCAGCGGCAGCGACCAGACATCCAAACCGTATTCAGCCGGGATAAGATTGTTATTTCCTTCAATAGTAGGATCAGGATCATGTACAATGTCCATATCCCGACCGTCCATCTGCATATCAGTTCCATAGTTACTCAACACCACGATTACCTTTAAACCGTTGAACAGGTTCGTAGTATATGAAGTGCCAAAATCGATGGCGGTACCCCGGGCCACCGAGTGCCAGATACGCTCCTGTACATACTTGATATTGGCTCCGATGGCAAATCTGTCCGTGAGGGCTCTGGCGGCAGAGACAGCAATGACCATATCCCCGGCATCAAAGAATTGACCAGTTCCCTCCTGTTCAATCTCAGTACGTACCGGCATATCATCCATCGACCAGGTTGATATAAAGGCTCCCAACACAAACTGCTGTCTCAGGGGAACTACTACAGAAAAATGTTGAACTCGCGTATCGACAAACCAGGGCAAATAGGAAGCGCTTATTAGGAGTGATTTGACCGTGGCTGCTGAGGCGGGATTCCAAAAGAACACCGTGGCATCCTCGGTTAATCCACCCACAGCGTTTCCCAGAGCCATCCCCCTGGCACTACCAGGAAAGCTGAGAATTTCACCAGCAGTAGTCCCCACTTTGGAAACGTTACTGACAAAATTCTGGGAGCTGGCAACTCCTACCATCAACAGAACGATGAATGTGAGCTTCTGCATCTTACTTGATAACAGCAAATTTCCCCACAGCCTCTTGCCCGAAGGCCTCTATGACGTAGAAGTAGATTCCATAGGCAATGTTCATTCCATCCTTACTTACCAGATCCCATGCTTCCTGTCCACTTCCTCCCGTCCCATTATGCTCGATTGTATCTACCAGTTTTCCTGATTTGGTGTAAATGGTAATCGTGCACTGTTCAGGAAGACCCATAAAGTAAATTCGACGTTCTCCCCGACCTGATTTGTACAGATTGGATGGCTCAAAAATGCTCGTGGCTACATAAGGATTAGGAACCACAAAAACTTCATCCATGGCATCCTTACCCATCTTTTCATCAACCTCAGCCCCTTGCACCGTAAAGCGGTATCGCTCGCTATTACGGAAAGGTTTAGTGGTTGTCACACGAACAAGATCCCCCGCACCGGGAGGCAGTGGCGTAACGCCCTCTTCGGGAGCAAACAGTCTGATTACCCATGATACCCAGTAATTCGGATATACAGGATCGGCACCCGCACTATCACCCGCTAAAATGATTATAGGTTCATTGGCTTGCCATTCATGATCATAAGACAGTGAATCTCCTTGCAGTCTCTCGACAACACCAAACTTGGCATATTTCTGTTCTGTAGCATTCCATACTCGGAACGGGACTGGTATTCCCGGTCGACCAACGGGTCCATAGGGCCATCCTAACTGGAAAGAAGTATCCACTACCTCATTTTCAAAAATTATCATATAATCGGCAGGATAAAGAAGCTTGCGGTTGCCGTAATCGCCCCAGACGTTATCACCCAAAATAAGTTCCTTGACCGTAACAACATAATTGGATTGGTGATCACCATACCAGCCACTGGCACTGTCCACAATACTTATTGTTGTGTCGTTGTAAACCACAATACCCAGTCCATTTGTAATAGGCATTTCCTGTCCATAGAGCTTCACCTCGATAGAGTCAAATAAAGTCGTCTGGCTGGTGTTATCCTGGAGACTTACCATTGGTATTGAATCATCGTAATGGGAGGACTCCTCGGAAAAAACCAATTGGTATTCATGTCCATCTTTCAGGGAATCGCTTTGCACGACAAAAACATCAACGTATCCTGTGGCAGGACCCGGCAGTGTATCCCACTCAACAAAAATTTGTTCGTCGATACTTCCTTCTGTATAACCTGCGGCTTTCACCCGGGGTGTAACTACAGCCGTATTGATATCGGTCTCCACATTTTGAGAAATATCCACTTGAATAATAGCCGAACATTCACTCGGTGACAATCCTCTCACATGACCATTCTGATCTAACTGAAAATTCCCATCAGAATCTATAGCAATCAGCCCGCGATCATAGGACACCACCGCATAGTAGTAGGTCTGCCCATTAATGACATTCCTATCAATATAATAGTGGCGAAGACCGGTATCATTGCCGAGATTGTACTTGAGACCATCAATATCAACTGGATGCAAACCCGATATTCCATTTGCCATATCAAACTGTGCTATCCCCTTCTTAAAAGTCTCTTCCCCGTAGGTGTTGGTGATGGTTCGAATCTCATTGAAAAAAGGTTCGGTACTGCGGTATATCTTATAGCCCTCAAAGTCATAATCACCTAAAAATGGGTCAAAGGAATCTTCAGCCCTATCATCCCAATAAAGGATAACCTGTCCATCACCAGGTATAGCTGTTAATATGGGTTTCAGTGGCGGTTGAGCAAAGCGGTAGTCAGCATTATAAATCTGTTGTACTGTCTCTTTTTTCCGAGCCAGGGAGGAGTTTCTTATTTCATCACTACTGGGAGCATCAGGAAAATCCTTATCAGCAAAAATCAGAGCCATGGAGAATCTCTCTGTATGTCCCGCGGGCATAGGAAAAGGTCCAGATGAGAAAAACATACCGAGATTCCTTCCCCCTTCCAGGTAAACCTCTTCAGGTCGTTGCAGCACAGTAAATATCTCATGCCAATTTTCTTCATCGTTGATAAGCTCATAATCATGTACATCGAAGACGCTAAAACCGGTCAATCCCAATTGATCAGATTCATCTTTGTCCGTTTGATTATAGTCAGGTTCTCCATCAGTAGGTATGCCATCCCCCTCTCCCGTATCTCGCCCGGGATAGCTGGGATGATACGGCGCCAGTCCATCCACGCCAACATCATCATTAAGCGGTTCATCTGGATCCCATATCCCATTTCCATTCTCGTCTGAATAGCCTTCCCAATCCTGGTCCTCATCACCTTCCCAGTGGGGTCTCGGCTCACGACTGTAAAACTCTTCAAACTTGACCACATCGTCTACTCCATAAGGATACACATCAAGCCAGGACCCGGGGTCATTATCACGCTCTTCGTCAACAATGCCATCCTCGTCGTTATCTAAATCATCAAAAGGATTTCCTGGGCTTTCCAGGAAGGCATAAGCAGCGACACCGGTAGGAGCCCACTGTCCGGGTTGACCAATGCCATTGAAATCCCAGGCAAAGGCTATATCAAGATAGGTGCTATATCCCCCTTCATCATCACCGGAGTCATCTGTACCACCAATCCCCCAGTCGATGTATTGGGAAAAGTAAACGGAATCGTAATCAGTTTTACCTTCATTGATAATCTCATAGTGCCAAAAAATGACGTCTTGAGCGAGGACGTGAGACCACTGAAAACCTCTCACTCTAACTTCCATACCAGCTCCGCCACGGGTTGTATCGTCCGGATCAGGATAGAAGACCCCTGCCCCAGTAGTCGTATCACTGGCATAGAACCACTCTTCGTCGGGGGAATCATCGCATACGAAATAAGTTTCCACATCAGCATTGGTCATGTCCCGACCGAAATAGCCATTCCATTCTCCCGCCCATTCTGGTTTATCTGCCCAGGCATCCGGCCAGGTAAAGGGATCATCGCTTCTGGCGGGAGAGCTCTGTCTTGGATTAGAGTAGCCAGGTAAGGGACCCCAACCCCAGGCGGTTTTATCTACTGGATCAATATCCTTAAATTCTCGATAATTTGTAGACATGGGATGAATTCTATTACCGAGGGTATCCAATGTCGATACGGCAATAACAAGCGCCACACCATCCACATAGGAATGACCGGTACCTTTAGGCCATTCCCCTGAGGGTTGATCAGGCCAACGGGCGACTTCGGCATGATTGGCGTAGAGGGTTCGAACCGCATTCCCATCCAGTATGCCCCATTGGGTATATTTCACATCGCCCTTTTGAGGATCTCCCTGGCTGAAGAGTAATGAAGGGAGGGCAAATAGGAACAGTACGCAGATTAATGGAACTTTGTTCATGTTCAAAAATCCACCGAGAGTCCCAGGAGAATTTGCCGGGGCGGGCTGTACCAATCCGGTCGAGTGAAAAATTCCTCCTTGGTGTTCCACCCCTGGACTTCTCCAGGACGATTCAACTCTTCCGTATAGGTCGCTCGTCCTGAATCACCATAGACATTTCTTTCATTAAGACGATCAAATAAGTTATATATTTTCAGAACCAATTTTACGGACACTCCTGGAAAGGAGATTTCTTTTCTGGCAAAAAGATCAAAGATTAGTTGTTGAGGTTTACGATCACTATTTTCTATAACTGCACGGGTTTTATCAACGCTGGGTGTGTAGGGCATTCCGCTTCCGTACCTGCCAACCATGGTAACCACTGTTTTAGATGCAGGTTGCAATGAAATCTGAGCATTAAGTGTATGAGTCTGATCCCAATCGAGAAATACCAGCTGCTTTTCCGACTCTATCGGTGGGTCACTTTGGTTATCAATTAGAACCGCTTTGGGATCGGACGCATTCCCCCGAGCTACCTGGTAAGTATAATCTATACTGGCTCCGATCCCCATGATCAACCTTTTTTCCAGCATTAGAGTAAAGCCTCTAACTTGACCATAATCCCTATTGATGTATCGCCCATAGTCTATCCCCGCATGATTTTCACCTGTGGCAATTGTGTGAATCTCTGTACCCAGGAGATTTCTGATATCCTTATAATAAGCCGTGGCTTCAATTCTGACGTCAGCAGTAATCTGTTGCTGGATGCCCACTTCATAAGCTACGGTCTTTTGTGGTTTTAACTCAGCATTTCCAAAGGGAAAATTCAATACATTGGCGCGGCCGCCTTCCGGGTTAATGGTAAACTCAGGATTCGTGTAAAGGACTTCAAACCGCGGCACCTGAAAGAAATGACCGTAGGATGCATGCATGACTCCTTTATCGGAGATGGGATAAGCGAGACCGAATCTAGGACTCCACTGAACATACGGTTTGGAAGTAGAACGCTCTGAACTCTGAGGGCGCTCTAAATCATTAACCACCTCTCCCCTGGCATCGAAATAGTCCAGTCTAACTCCAGCATTGATAATCAAATCTTTAGACTCCACCTTGGTTTGCAGATAGGCAGCACCTTCAAGGGGATCTCGATTGTATTCCTGATTATCCGCAGTATTGGGAGGAGGAACCTGTATTTCAAAACCGGTCTCGGGGTTTCGTTTAAGTTCCAGGTCATGAAGATATAACTGATGCAATTGCCATTCGGTACCAGTGCTCACTTCGACTGTTCGGTTCAATTGCGAGGTAATATCCGCTTTAAAGGTCGCTGTTTGTGTGCTTCTTTCATAATAACGCATATCAGTACCACCGGTATAAAAAGAGAAATTACCATGATCTTCGAGTCTCGTATCGGTTGAGTACCGGGTATCAAGGGAGTCATCGAATAAGAAACGATCATATTCTTTCCATAAATAAGAAAGTGCCAAGTTGAAATAGGTGCGTTGAGAAAGAAGAAAATTCCAGGACACATAACCAATTATATTTCTTTCCCCAATGCGACTATTCCCCTTGGGAGTGAATGAAAACATGTGTTCATAGATTCCATAGTTTCGATTCTGGTAAGTCATGTTAAAAGCAATTCTGCTGCGAGAAGTCAGGGGAAACGAAATCTTACCAAATATTGATTCACGACGATAGTCTGACATCGGCACAAAACCAAGAGTATCCCGGAAAACAACACTATCATCCAGAACGGAAGGTTCAAAATAATCTCTCCCAAAAAGATGTCCTTCGTCAGTAGTTAACTGGTAATTAAAGAGGTATCTCATGCGACCCAGCAGAGGACCATTCAGAAATAGTGAATATTCACTGTAAGCCAGGGGATTAATTTCATCGATGTTGCGAAAGATGTCTGTATTGGTGGAATAATAGTCTCCCAATGTAGTGCTGAAGTTACCTCCAAAATTATCCATCCCTTCCCGAGTAATAATTTCTACGATACCCGATTGAGCCTGACCATACTCAGCATTAAAGGTTCCACTGACGACTTTCAATTCCTGAATTACACTATTTTCTACAAGTAAGGCAGCATTACTGGCGAAGACATCATTCACCGGAATGCCATCAATCAGGTACGAGACTTCCTGACTCCGGCCACCCCGAAAGTGCCCATCAACAACACCAGCCTGAAGATTCAACAGGTCATCTACCGTTTGCACAGGCATAATCTCTATTTGTTGAGCAGATACCGAAGCGGATGTAGATGTTCGATCGATCTCAATAACCGGTTTTTCAGCAACTACAGTCACTGCTTCAGCCGCTTCAAGAACCGTCGGGTGGAGTGCACCGTTCACTTCAGTAGTATGATCAGAGCGAACATCAATATTATCAATGATGAGTTCTGTATAGCCAATCATGGAAAACTTCAAGGAGTACAGTCCCGGGCTTACATTCAGAATCAAGTAAAAACCATCCGCTCTGCTGGCAGCACCTAATTGCGTACCAGTGATGACTACATTAACACCAGCCAGAGGATCTCCTTCGGAATCGGTAACGGTGCCCATGATTTTACCAGTGGTCGCCCCCTGTGACAATGTTGTAATTCCTATTAAAAAAGTAATGAAAACCAGGTTATAAAAGACCCCTGAACGGGAATTATTGATCTGTTGCTTCTGCCTGGTCAAAATGACAGTCCTTTTGTTATCCAAACTACTACTAAATATCCGTTAGCTCAAGATTCCATTCAAGACGAATGAGAGAAGGAAAAGGGGCGAAAATAAACTCGCCCCTTTCCTCATCACTATCACTTTACTTAAGGTAAGTGATCTTGCGGACTTGAGATTCCTTATGATCCAGAAGGATCCGTGCAAAATAAGGACCTGATGGAGCAGGTGTTCCATCACTTCTCTTACCGTTCCATTGAACCTGATGTCGGCCCCGCTCAAGATTCTCATCAATGAGAGTAGCTACTTCACGTCCGAGAATATCATAGATTATCAATTTGACATGCTCCAGTTGTGGAATGTCAAAAACAATATTGATAGTCGGATTGAACGGGTTGGGATATGCTGTAAGTAGTTTAAACTCCTCCGGCATAATTCCATCAGTATACTGGTCTTCAATGGCAAGAGGTGTAGTCTTCATCACCATAAAGTCATCCCAGTAGCTCGTCCCACGGAAGAAATGCCAGTACCGAGCTCTCAAACTGAACTGGGTAGCATCATCAGGTGGTGTCAATACCGCCTGATACAGCGTCCAATCCGTAGTGTCACCAGCCACTTCAAACCGGTAATCACTACCGCCAACTTCTCCCCAGTTATCTGCACCCATCGTGCCATCATGCCAGGTAACTGTGAAACCCATACCATAACTCGGATCGCTGTTTACTGAATCGGCCAGCCCATCAGCTAACTCGGCCTTGATGTAAACCGAAAATACCAGTGGTGAACCATCATTGACAAACTCCGTGGGATCAGAGTTGACCACCACTTCATAGCCGGTACCATCCTTAACCAACTTCAAGGAAGCGTCTCCCGAATGGGACTCCTCTGTCGTCTGTCCGGCAAAGACCGGCACTTCCGTGTCCCATGCAGAATCGCCCCAACTGAAATTAGGCCACCAGTAAAACCAGCCCTCCGGTACATCTACATTGGGATTGAAGAAATCTCCAGCCCACTCTCCGTCCGTCGTATTCCTGATGAAATAATCATCTAAATACGCCGTACCTGTGGCTGCCGAACCCATCTTGAACTCCGTCGTGATCTGTGATACGGTCACCGGAAACGAAAGGGGATCGGTACTCTTTACCTCCACCCAATCAGTACTGGCTGACGTCTGCGGAACATCTATGACATACGGCGCCCCTAACAGATCATCACCATTTTCATCCAGAAAATTGAATATGACCTGTATCTTCTCGTCATCTGAAGACGGATTTGTATTCACTCCGTCCAACTTCACCCAAGCGCCAACTTCCATCCCTACATTCTGACCTACAAACACTGACCAGTAACGATATAAATCATCACTGAGCCAGGATGCCGTGCCGTCAGAACTGGTCTTGGATATCTTCAACGAGTGACCACCTGTCCGTGACTCCGCTGTGCTCCAGCTTATGTCAGCGGTCGTTGAGGTGCCTCCTGTGGTGAAATAATTCGGTGTATCACCCTCAAAGCTACTATTGGGCAGATCGTTATCAGCAGCAGTTGCCTGTTCCACAAAGAAGTCATCCCAGTAGGTAGTCCCACGGAAGAAATGCCAGTACCGAGCTCTCAAACTGAACTGGGTAGCATCATCAGGTGGTGTCAATACCGCCTGATACAGCGTCCAATCCGTAGTGTCACCAGCCACTTCAAACCGGTAATCACTACCGCCAACTTCTCCCCAGTTATCTGCACCCATCGTGCCATCATGCCAGGTAACTGTGAAACCCATACCATAACTCGGATCGCTGTTTACTGAATCGGCCAGCCCATCAGCTAACTCGGCCTTGATGTAAACCGAAAATACCAGTGGTGAACCATCATTGACAAACTCCGTGGGATCAGAGTTGACCACCACTTCATAGCCGGTACCATCCTTAACCAACTTCAAGGAAGCGTCTCCCGAATGGGACTCCTCTGTCGTCTGTCCGGCAAAGACCGGCACTTCCGTGTCCCATGCAGAATCGCCCCAACTGAAATTAGGCCACCAGTAAAACCAGCCCTCCGGTACATCTACATTGGGATTGAAGAAATCTCCAGCCCACTCTCCGTCCGTCGTATTCCTGATGAAATAATCATCTAAATACGCCGTACCTGTGGCTGCCGAACCCATCTTGAACTCCGTCGTGATCTGTGATACGGTCACCGGAAACGAAAGGGGATCGGTACTCTTTACCTCCACCCAATCAGTACTGGCTGACGTCTGCGGAACATCTATGACATACGGCGCCCCTAACAGATCATCACCATTTTCATCCAGAAAATTGAATATGACCTGTATCTTCTCGTCATCTGAAGACGGATTTGTATTCACTCCGTCCAACTTCACCCAAGCGCCAACTTCCATCCCTACATTCTGACCTACAAACACTGACCAGTAACGATATAAATCATCACTGAGCCAGGATGCCGTGCCGTCAGAACTGGTCTTGGATATCTTCAACGAGTGACCACCTGTCCGTGACTCCGCTGTGCTCCAGCTTATGTCAGCGGTCGTTGAGGTGCCTCCTGTGGTGAAATAATTCGGTGTATCACCCTCAAAACCACCGTTGGGAAGGCCACCCAACAGCAGGGAGGTCGTCATTAGCGTCCCTATGATCACGCTTATTACGTTTCTCATGTCCTTTCCTCCTCTCTTGCAGTCAAACCCCGTGAGGCTTACTAAGCAAATTATTTTCTACACCTGCTACGAAGTACGACAAACTCAATCCTGCAGGGAATGACTGCTCTTTTGCTTATCTTCAATTAATAAGTCCACATTGCTCACAGTTTATCCACTATTCTCCCACTGTTCATAAAGGTGAACGAGAATTCTGTAAGCACATCTCAACCAAATCCTTAATTTTAGCCGTCCCCACACACATGACCGTATCAGCTCCCCCCCAATAAATCCTCACTGAGCCATCATTTTCCGGTACCGCTCCACAGGAAAACACCACATTGTCTACATAACCTGTTACTTCCCAGGGATCTTCCGGTTGGAGAATCCAGTCATCGGACACTCCAATGATATTCGCCGGATCATCTATATCATGGAGTGCTACACCTAATCTGTAGACACAGCCATTCATCGTGGGAAATACACCATGATAAATACTCAACCAACCACTCTCCGTCTCAATTGGAGTTGCCCCCGGACCTATTTTCATTTCATCCCAGTGATAAGGTACCGGTTTGATCAACAGTTGCGAATTCCCCCAATTAACCAGGTCTGGAGAATAGGAAATCCACATTGACCAGGGTGAAATCTCAGAGTTGGGTCGATCAAGCCTAACATACAATCCGTTAAATTTTTTGGGGAAAAGAACAAGATTTCGATAGTCAGCCTGAGTAATCATAGAAATTCTTTCTAACTCTTCAAAGTTAGAGGTTTTTGCCAGGCCAATTCTGACACCAAAACGAGAATAAGCACTATATGTAATGTAAAACTCGTCATCAATCTCACATATTCTGGGATCCTCTACCCCATATTCTTCATAGATCGAGAATCCACCACTGTTACCTGGTACAAGAAAAGGTTCAGGGCGTACATTAAAGCAAAACCCATCATCGCTATCTGCAATCCCGATAATCGAACGTCCATTCCTGCGGTGGGCTCGGAATAACATAACATAGGAACCATTTTTTTTTACTACGGCAGCATTATGTACCGTTTCTACTGGATAAGGGACATCCTTTTTTGTCAATATAGGATTACCTTCGTAGCGCTTGACTATAGGCTCCCTGTTTTCAGGCTTATTCATGTGGAATATTCTGACACTTGTACTTGGAACAAAATGGAAGTTGTAATAATCTCATATTATCTGTCGAACCGTTTCGAGTTTATATATGAGTTAACTAAAATGTCAATTAAAATTTTCAACGTTTTGTTAGGTCAATATCTAGCCTCTTCCACAGCGAAAGGCAACATGTCTTGAAAATATTACCACTCACACCGGGGGAGCTAATTCCTACAACAATTCGGGTAAAGAAAATAAGCAACCGTAGAGTTTAAAATGGTGATAATTGATTAAAAAATTATTCCAGAAGATGTAATAACTAAGTGACACAACTAAAAGAGGTTTAATAATTCAAGTGATTTATAAAGGATTAGACTGACTGTAACCAGCCAGGAATTGCCAGATCGGGTCGTTACTTGTGTTACGGACTTGAGTTCTTTTGGCTGGATTCTCTTACCACTAACTCAACGGGAATTAAACGGGTTTGGTACAGTCGTTCGCTGTTTTTGATTCTATCCATGAGTAACCTGACCGCCTCCATACCCATCTCAATTTTGGGAACATGAACGGTAGAAAGCGGGGGATGGGTCACAGCAGCATAATTAACATCATCGAAACCGATTACAGCAATTTCATCCGGGATGCGTTTATTTTGTTTATCAAGCTCTTGCAGACAACCCAGGGCAATCGTATCATTGACACAAATAATGGCTTGAATATCAGGCACACTTTCCAGAACAGAGGACGTCCCTGCAACTCCTACTTCAGGAGTAGCTTCATCATCAATCATGTAATAGAAAGCTTTGTCTCTTGCTGAATCACCCAAACCGAATTCATCCATACTCGCCTGATAACTCTGAAAACGCTCCCTGATAGAAGGATGATAGAAAGACCCTCCAATAAAACCAATCCTCTTCATACCTTGATTGACCAAATGCTCAACAGCCTGATAAACTCCTGAGCGATTGTCCATAAATACAGAATCGACCCTTAGGTCAGATAAGCTGAAATCTATCAACACCTGGGGAAGATTCACTTTGCGGATGTAGCGAATCAAGTCCTCATGGATGCTGCCAGCAACGATAATACCATCCACATCTCGGCCCTTTAGAAATCTCGGTATGTGACGGGGAACCTCTAAATCAGCACCTACAGTGGAAAGAAGTAGATAGGTATCATAATTCCGTGCCTCCAACTCCGCCCCTAATAGAATCCTTGAGTAAAATGCTTCAGATCGGGATAGGTGTACGTCCGATATAATGAAGCCTATATTCCCGGTGTGATTGGAGGCTAATTGTTGAGCACTGCGCAGAGGTCTATAGTTGTACTCATCAATGATCTTCTGGACTTTTGCTCTGGTGGCATCACTGACATAACCTCGCCCCGACAGGACGAGAGAGACTGTGGATATCGACACCCCCGCAAACTTGGCGATATCTCTGATTGTAATGCCCACTTTATAACTTTCTCATAATGCGATATCGAAACAGTTCGATATTATTCACGAATTATTACAAAATCAATTAGAATAGGTTCAAGACTCCAGTTCTTTCTATATCTTTTTGGGAATACAGTATGTAGTATGTACAGAATAACGTTAAGGATTACAGGTTAAAAATTATGGTAATGGGGTATTTTTCAGACCTGATATTAAATTAACCTGGTTATAATAAGAAAAGCTGAAGAATATATTGCTGGAATAAAGTGTCCCAGATGTGATTTCGACAAGCTTTACCCACTGTCTGCTCAGCATTTCAAATGTACGTTTGACCATCTGAAATACAGTCCAATGAACTGAAAAAAGATTGGAGATTCCTGCCAATAAAGCTTCTAAAGACCTTTAATTGAATTATAAGAATGCCCGTCACAAATATATGCAATACCACCAGGAAATTGTGGAGTACCTGGTCCTGTAGTTCAAGAAACTTTCTGGAAAACTATAATGTGACGAGTCATATATTGGTGGGAAGAATAAAGGCCCAAGAGGGCGAAGTGCTCTTCAGATAATGAAGGTTTTAGTATACTTGAATGACCGGGAAAGATCTTTACCACAGTCGTAGATGATGTGTCAGCTGAAACCCTTTTGCTGGTCATTAGTAAGTACGCATAAAAAGGGGTGTGTTTTACACCGACAATTTCAAATCGCATAAATCACTAACGTTTGACGGTAAACATATTACGGTTGACCATAAGAAGGAATTTGGGAAAGGGAAGTGTAGTATTAACGGTCTTGCTCCGACGGGTCGGGGTGTTCGTTTGCTAAAGAACGTTTGTAAATGGTCGTATTAAATTTTACCAAAAATGGTCGTTGAAAAGTTTACCACTTTGAGTTTGAAGTTCTGTTTTTCCTTATTCATTTTCAATTTTTTTACAGTAATGAAGATCATAGTAAATTTCTCTTTACGATTTTTTTATCCCTCCGGTTACTCTGTACCCTGATTAATAATTTCTATAAAACTGAAATAGCTAAATATCCGATTTCGTTTTTGGGCCGTCAGTTCTGTAACAATTCCCAGTTCTATTAAATGTACTAGACATTTATTGACAGTTGCGGGGCTAATTCCGGTCTTTTCAACTAAAAAACCGGATGTGGCGATGGGATTCTCCATAAGTACCCGGTGTAATTGCAGAGTAGAGGCAGCAGCCCTTCCAATCCGGCTAATATTAACCCTGTCTCTATTCATCAAATCAATCAGCTTTTGTGTAGTTTCTACTGCTTGAGTAGCAGTAATAATTACAGCATCAGCGAAAAAATCAAGCCAAGCTTCCCAGTCACCAGTGAGACGTACATTGTTAAGTAATTCATAATAATAATGTCGATGGGTTTTAAAATACAAACTGAGATAAAGCATTGGCTTCTTTAAGACTTCATAATCGCACAATATGAGAGTGATCAACAAGCGTCCTAACCTGCCATTACCATCTAAAAATGGATGGATGGATTCAAATTGCACATGAGATAAAGCTGCTTTTAGTAATACCGGTGTAGCTCCGGGTTGATCGTGCAGAAATAATTCCAAATCCCCCATACAATCGACAATATTATCAGCTGGTGGTGGTACGTAAACTGCATTTCCCGGACGAGACCCCCCAATCCAATTCTGACTGCGGCGGAATTCACCCGGGGTCTTATTACTTCCACGACCCTTATTTAAAAGAACACCATGAATTTCCTTGATTAGCCTTAGAGAAAGCGGGAAACCATCCTCTAAACGATTCAAACCATGATAGAGTGCAGCAACATAATTGCTCACTTCCCGGACATCATCTATTGGGACACCGGGCTCCTGATCCAGTTCAAAGAGCAGTAAATCCGAAAGTGAGGACTGGGTACCCTCAATCATTGACGATAGTACTGCTTCCTTCCGGATGTACATGCAAAGGAATATCGAAGTCTCCGGCAACATTATAGAAATACTATCCAATCGGCCCAGTGCCAATAGCGCTTGGTCAAATTTGTTACGCCGTTCAGGCGTCCAATCAATAGGAGGATGCGGCGGCAGCGGTGCAGGCACGAAAGCCTGCGCTTTTTCACCCATCGTTGATATTGTTACGTATTTTCCCTGGAGTTTTCTGTTCATTTATTCCGAATTCAACCTAAAACAAGAATTGACTTTATTTTACTTTATGCCAATATCGTAAAATAACGATGGGAAAGCAAAAACCAAATAACTATTCACTCAGGATGGAAACCTGCTGTGGAAAGTTGCGGGCAACTACCCTATTGCCTCATAATTAAATGTAACCATGATCAGTTAAGAGCAGCAGAGTTTTCTGGGGCAGTTTGTAGTGTTGTTTGTTTCAGGATTCTCACCACCTTTTCTTTGATCTGCTTTTGCAGCCTGAACGGATCAAGACTTTTGAACACTCTGTTTAGTTCACGTTTAGTTTTATCAGATACTTCCTGGGATTCTATCACTCTTTGGTACGGTGTCTTCGGATTATCATACCGTTTTATCAGTTTGGAACCGGAGCGCTGTTTAAGCACCAGTTTTGATGAAGGGACGAAGAAGTTCATGAACAGACGCCACTGAGTTGTATAAAGGGTATTAAGTGCCTCTGCCAGTTCAGCTTTCTCAAAACGGTTATAGCCCAGGTACTGCCGTACGATGGTCCAGTTCTTTTCTTCAATATGAGCATTATCATTTTTGTAGTAAGGACGGGAACGGGTATACTGTACAGGTCTTTTGCGTTTTGTGAAATATTTCAAGAGATGCCAGTTGAGAAATTCAGATCCATTGTCACAGTCAAAGCCAAGGATTGGGAAAGG
This sequence comes from Fidelibacterota bacterium, assembly GCA_046861645.1. Lineage (GTDB taxonomy): Bacteria > Fidelibacterota > Marinisomatia > Marinisomatales > UBA2128 > UBA2128. The sequence continues at coordinate 21,742 of JBHHUM010000034.1, forward strand.
AAGTTCTTTTTCAATATCTTCAACGGCTCCAAACACTCCTTTCTCGCCTCTTCCCCAGACAGCTCTTTGTTCTGTCCACCCTGTAGCAATATCGACTGCATTGACGGTATATACAAACATACCGGCCACAGAGGTTCCACAGTGAGCCACTGTATCGGCTTCCAGAAACCCGGGACGTGTTTCATCCCATTGGTTTGTCTTAATGGGGATATGCTTTTTGAGGATAGAACCAGGCTTGGTTGTGGCGAAGCCTAGTTTATGGTACCTGGCACGCAATGGTGCCATAAGACGATCAATGGTGGCCGGTGAGATGGACAATAACAGACGTTTGATTTCAACAGGCAGGGATATGCCATAATGATTCTCATAGTAAGGTAACCAGAGAGGAATGGCTGCTTATCCACAGTCATTATGTTTAATAGAGAAAGGCAAGTCTCGCTAACTTGTT
>JBHHUM010000005.1:0-56116 GCA_046861645.1 Fidelibacterota bacterium
CCGCTACTTGGTAACCTCATTTACTCCTCGGGGGAATGGGGTTTTTTCTTTGGTGTGAGTTATAATAAGACGTATTAAGAAGTGTTTGATACACGTGATATAAACGTGAATGTGATTTTGTCTCTGAAAGGAAAACACCGTTGAATAGCATACCTAATTACAGGAATATTCTAAGTTAGCACATTTTCTCGTCGATCATTTCGTAATAAATGTAATACTCTTTTAAAACAATTTTGACTTCACAAAACCTGACCACCCCGGGAACTAATTATGGATATTATAAGATTTTTATCATCCCATAGTTTGTGGTACTAGGCTAATAATTCAGGGAGAAAATCGATATAGTAATCTGGCTTAGAAGGAAACTTTACGAGGATACAGTTACAGGTCGTTTACGGACATTGAACCAATAGCCCAACCAGATTGTTGAGAGTCCTACCAGCTCCATAATATAAAGAATTTCTGTATGGCCCGCCCTGCTGGAAGCACCCCCTATCCCTGGAAGTATGGCTCCAACTGCAATAAGAACATTCCCGATGAATCGATCTCGAGCAATTTCAGCTCCTCGCCCACCCTTTTGATAGCTTTTTCTAAAACGCCAGGCAGAAAGTATTGCCCCACCCACAAGGAAAATAACAGCATACGTATTGATAAAAGGACTGAAAGCTCTAACCCACTGCCAGACAAAGACCCTGCCGCTCGGAAGGTGCGGATCAACTAAAACGACGTTTATGGGACTTGCTATCACACATATGGAGGCAATACTCACCAACGTGACCAGTCCATAAGTTAACCTCCTGGCTGTCTTTTTTCTGAGCAGAAGCCAGACTGTACCTTGAGCCAGCGGAGCTCCTCCCATGAGAGCTCCAACAATGTACCAGAACCTGAAAATTACTTCATTCCATCCCCATAAGGTAATAAATCCTTCAGCAAAAGTGCCTGCTCCAAAAATGAGTACTCCAGCACCCCACCATAGTAAGTGATTACCTTTGGATTTTTTCCGGTAGCGATTGAATATTTGAGCTGAAAAAGCAATAGACAGCATCGTAGTCAGAATGGGAAAGTAATGGACGACTGTGAGGGGGTTCATTCTATTATGATACTTGATAATTAGTCTTAATTAGAGGCCGAAAATATAAACTTTCTACCATCATAAACCAATGTGTTATTCCAATACTTAAGAAATAATATGACTATATCTTAATTATCAGAGGAATTAAAATAGTCTTGGTTAAAGGGAGAAATCCTTCACCTGATCTACCACAAAAGAAATCCGAGGTCAATAATCCATATCCATCATGCCTCCACCTTCCCGGTCTCCCTGTTTCCAGCGGCGTTTCTGCTCCATATTGCCAAAGTTGTACGTCAGCACCAGAAATACCGTCCGGCGATCACGTCGGCGATCAGCGTTCAAATATTGGATGTAGGTTTCATTAGTCACTAAGTCTTCCAACTCTTCCTCTAATTCGATAGAAAAACCAGCATTATCCAATAAATCACTTATCTTCAAAGTCAGCGCAAACTTTCGATTGAAAAAGTTCTTCTGTAAAGCAAGATCCAAAAACATAACCGGAGGTATAATACCATTAATTATTTTCATTCTACCACGGTATCGACCTGTAAGTTCAAGTCTACCAACTCCCGGCAGGACGGCTGAAGCCAAGCCATATGAGAATAAACCTTTAAAATTTCCGTTTAGATCTGACTCTCCAGAACCATAGGTTCGGGAATTCCAAGAAGTGAGTGTCACCATTAGATTAATAAAGGGTATAGGCCTGAAATTCAACATAAGATCTACCCCATAGGAATTAGAGTAGCCAGCATTATCAGCTGTAGATATCTGGTATTGTAGAGAGTCACCTTGATCCACCACTAATACTAAATCATTGTCCCACCAGCGAATCATATCGGTTACATGTTTATAATAAAGACCCGTATTGATGGTGAAGCGACGACTGTTATTTGAAAAATTCAGCTCAATAACGTCGCTGTATTCCGGCTTCAGGAAGGGATTGCCATTACGTATGTGATATTCATCGAATGTATTTCGAGGAAAAGGATTGAGTGAGTGCCGACGTGGACGATTCACGCGTTTTGAATAACCCAATTGTAACTGTTTACTCTCAGAAAGGTGATAGAGCCAATAGAAACTGGGATAGATCTGAAAATAGTCGTTTCGGAACGGAGCCCGAGAGATGGCAGAATCGATAATGGTGGTATAAATATTTGATGTTTCCGCAGCTATTCCCCCTGACTTTACTTCCGCACGTGTAAATACCTGTTCCATCCGAGCACCAGCTTTGAGACCCATTTTATTAGTAATATTGATCGAAATCGTACCATAAATTGCATGCACATCTTCATTGTAATGGTAATCATACGGTGTGGTCAGATACTCCAATTCAGTAATAAACCTCTGAAAGGTACTTTTATATCCAGCTTCAAAAATTGAATTTTTTCCTAATGGCTGGGTATAGTCTGACTTTAAAATCAGGTTCGAGTTTGTCTCGTCTTCGTGGGTATCATTATCAGAAATTAAATTAGTTTGACCTGGACTTACCCCCAGATTTTCTACAGTATGAGCCTCTTTTTGTTGATCTTCGGATTTAGAAAGGGATACCTCAAAAATTAGATCCTGTTGTTCATCATCAAAATCTCGATCATAACTGAAATCCAATTGAGTAGTCTGACCAACGTCTGTCTCTACAGAATGAAGAGTATACTCATAGGGTAGGAAATAATTTAAATAATCGTCAGTCTGGTTGGTATGATTGTTGAAGGAACCACTAATGGAAATGGTATTCCTCTTGTTCAGGTAGTAGTCCCCACCGATTTTAAGAGATACCGTCTCTGGAATACGCAAACGTTTTGTAGCCATGCGAGAAGAATCAGTTGATGTGGGATAAACCCAGATAAATTCTCTACCACCTTTTCCCAATTGATTACCCAATCTATAACTTCCGTTGGTAAATACATTCCATGAATTAACCCTGTAGTTTAATGCGCCAGAAAAGTTATACTTTTCGAATTGACCTACCGAAGCCGAAGTCATCCCGTTGAGACCTTCAAATTTTCCCCGCTTCAGAATAATGTTAATGATGCCACCCATTCCATCAGGATCGTACTTCGCGGAGGGATTGGTAATGACTTCCACACGATCGATCATAGCCGCAGGAATGTTATCCACTACGGCCCGACGATCACCATGAGTTAATCCACTGGGCTTTCCATCCACAAGAACGGTAACATTCTGATCTCCTCGAAGTGAAATGTTGCCATCAATATCTACATCCACAGAAGGAATCTTCTTGAGAGCATCAGCAGCTGTTCCCCCAGCAACAGTAAGACTTTTATCCACCCGGAATATTTTCTTATCTATGGTTTGAATCAATTGTGGACTCTCACCTAATACTTCCAGTTCCTCCATCTGCAGTGAAACCGAGACCAACTTAATGATACCTAAATTCTGTTCAACTCCACCTCCCTTCCCTGGAAATAAACTGATGCCATGAATAACTGTCTTTTCATAGCCGATAAAGTCTACAATTACGCTATAACGCCCTAACCGGATCTCTTCTATTCGGAAATGTCCCTGATCATCGGTAATACCACCCGTTACAACTGTCTGATCCCTAATATCTTCAAGAGATACAGAGGCGTAGGCGATAGGAATGCCTGTAACGGAATCAATAACTGTCCCAGTAACGACTCCTATTTTAGGTAATTGACCGGGATCAAAGTGCTGAGCTAATCCAGGGGATTTAAACAGTAATAAAAACGACACCAAACCACAGATGAAAAGTTTAAGACGCATGACTATTGTTTTCACTGATTAAGCTAATATTCTCTTTCCCCCCTGAATCATTTAATTGGTTATTGAATCAATATTTTTATGAAATGTTCCAGAAATATCTGGTGATTTGCAATAATGAAATTTAGTATCACGTTTACAACCATTTCTCTGATCACTACTACTGATTTGCTAAGGGTGATAAAGGTTATTCCCTAGCAGCTAAATTAAAATTTGAGAGGAAAACTTCCTATCTATTACACTTCATTTTTGGGTCCATGGTCATTATAGCTCTCACACACTTTTTCTTTGGCTTTATCGAATGACTCCCGTCCCTCCCGGAAAGAAATCCCCCCTATCAACAATGAACCAATAGCATCGAGGTTACCTATCTTGGTTAACTCATACCCCAGACTGGCAATCAGCAGAACCACTGAAAGTTGCATACAAGCCCTGGTACATTTGGCATCTGCAATGACCGCATCAGAATTAAGAACCGTACCCACTTTCACCTTTTCCCTGATCAGCCACCACATGAGTAAAATCGAGATCGAAGAGATAATCACTCCCCAGAGGGTAGTTTCAGGATGGTGACCAGCAAAAATGCTCCAAATCGCCGTAGTCACCAGAACTGAAGTCAGTAGGTAAAAGGCAGTCCCCGTAATTTGTAGCGCCAGGCTTTCAAAATGATCCTGGTGCTCATCACCATTCTGACGCAAGCGACGGATCATGTGCCAAATACCGACTCCGGAAATCACTTCCACAAAGGAATCGATACCAAAACCAAACAGAGCCAGTGTTTTATCATCAGCCCCAAAATAGACTGCCACTATCCCTTCTACTACATTGTAGATAACTGTAATGGCAGCCAGAAAGATGGCCCATTTAAACAGGTAAGCTTTAGGTTTGTGTTCAAATTTCACGGGGGGAATTTACAATGAACTTATTGCCACACTATACTTTCTTAAGATTCAAAAAAGTATCAGCAAATAAAGGGAGATGATTAAAAGTACTGCCATCCAAGCCTTAAGTAAGTGAACTAGCAATTTTCAATAGGTAGATCGTGGAGTTTTGTATATAGAAGTAATTTTCTGGTCAAAACAATGTAAACTTTTTAGAAAACTGTAGAAAAAGGAAGCATCTGACCTTTTATCTACCACCGAGTGCTTGCTTAAAAAAATGTTAGCTTAAGATCATTTCATGAGGAGTAGTTTACGCGTTTGAGAAAAATCTCCAACCTGCAGTTGGTAAAAGTAGACTCCGCTCGGATACTTTGTTGCGTCCCAGGTGACTTCATACTCACCCTGCTTGCCGACAGGCACAACGCTCTCCAGTTGACCACTTACCAGAGTTTCCACTTCCCGACCGAGAATATCGTAAATGACGAGATTCACATACCCGGCTCCAGGAGCAACAAAACGAATTGATGTCAGGGGGTTAAACGGGTTGGGATAATTCTGATAGAGTACGAATGATCCAGGAAAAACTTTTATTGAAGGGTTAATACTCACTTCCACGACTAAATCATCGTAAAGTTGGGCATAAGGTGCCAACGCCACTTTAGGTTCATCAGTATCTTTTCGAATCAACCCTGAAAAACGCATGAAAGTGTTCAGAGCACCGCCCCCGCCAACATCCTCATCCTCCTCAGCAGTGAGTGAGAAATAGAAGAACCCGTTGATGCCATTATCTACCGCTGAACTGAGAGCCTCGGTAATATATTGATCCTGACGATTTTCCGAAAAGTAGATCATATCCTCCGCCAGTGAAAGAGTGTCCGGAGGATCATTAAGTTCAATACCCGGAAAGCCACTTTCTATGAGCCAGACAGGTTTACCAGCATAACCGAGTCCTGCCAGCGCCCGGCGTACTGCCCACACATACTCTCCCACCGAAAACCCCATATTGGGCAACGCCCAGGCCTGGTTGGGATAATAGTTGAAACCGATGATATCCAAATCATCCACCCAATCTTCCAGGGCTTCCATAAAACCAAGCATATGCAAATCGTGGGTAATAAGAGCTGTGGGATCTTCTGTATGTATCGCTTCAACCAGGATATCCATGACCTGGTTGCGGAAATCACGATCGAGCCAAAAGTCACCCTTCCGCCACCAATCCGGGCTGGCTGCAGCAAACGCCGCCGCATTTAACTCATTCTCCGCCTGCCAGACATCTACGTAGCTAGCATACTTTCGTACAGTAGCATGGGCATAGATTTTGAGATTGTAGAGATAAGTTTCCGGTGGAACTGCCACATAATTTTCCGGTAGTGACCACTCCGGTGATGCCGGAGCAATTGTTAAACCTTCCGCTGTCTTAGGAGGTCTATCCTGGTGTCCAACGCCAATGGCCATGAAAGGTGTCAAGCCTCGAGCAACACTCTCATCCAAAATATCAAATATGGCTGAAAACTCCATATCATTCCAATACACCGGATCAGCCAGAAAATCCTCGATCATTTCCGGTGTTACATCAGCAGGATTAAGATTCTCGCCCATATAAGCCTGGGTCTGTACTCTACTCCAGAAAGTCTCCATACGAAAACCGTTGATACTGAGCGAATCCATAAGGTTAAAGGCAGCATCAACACGTTGAACTTCATCCCAATCCTCATGCCAGTGGAATCCACGTTGCAACTGCCAATAGAGATAGCTGAAGCCGCCTATTTCAAGATGAGAACCAGTAACAGGATCAGGTTCTATACCTACAAATGCTTGAGGATCAGCTGTAGTCCCAGTTAAAAAATTGATATCGTAGATGAGCTGGACAACGTCTTGCTCAGGATCATTTTCGGTAACGATAGCTATATCCATAGGAAAGCTCGAAAACGCCTCTGCTAAAAGTTCCTCATCATCAATTCCCAACGAACTGATCAGGTCACCAAATACAAACAGGCTGTCGAAGCCGATACTGTCCATGGCAACGGCTATGCTATCCATGAAAGAGTCTAATACCAACTCAATGCCCGCCTGAACGGTTGATTCCATACCACTACACCACAAAGCTCCGCTACCATTGACCGTCACAGTTGGCTCCAGAGGTGTGGGTTCACCCATGGTAATGTCCAATCCGCTGGAACCAAACTGACTGGAACCACCTATTTGAGCACCAATTCCGGATATACCAATATCAAAGATGCAACCTCCACCTTCAGCGACAACCACCCAGTTGTCAAGCGAAAGACCAATAATGAAATCAAATTCACCCACTGCATCTTCAAGATAGAAAACGGTGGCATCTTCTGGTTGAGAGAAATCTGTGATTTCAAGACCTGCATCCAGCAGAATACTGTCCATCATGGTGGTCAGATCGAGACTGTCTTTGAAGGCATCATACCACTCCTGTACTGCCCGATCCAGAAAATCCTCTTCCATGTTGTGCTTGTGTCCATTCATCCGCATGGCAAAGGTGGACGGGTCGGCTGACAGCTGGCAAACCAATAGAATTAGGAGAACTCCGATGGAAATGAAAGATCTGTTCACGTTGTACTTCATGGTACCTCCCCACAATTTATAAAGCTATTTCCTATAATTATATTGAAGTGTACTATTAAAAAGGGGTTATTTCAAAGGGAACATTTCACACCCCATATTGTAAAGTAAAAGTATGTTCCGTAACTTTCTATCGAAGGATCATTTTCAGGAGGTTGACCGGCATTCTCATGAACAATGACAACATGCAGTTACTGTTCTGTACAATCACATCTTACACTCAATCCCGGGAGGTATTACTATGAAGACTATACGACTCCTTATTTTCTCAATGTTCTGTACACAACTGACCTTAGCCTGGTATCCGGATTACACCGTAATGGCGACTGATTTTGTTCTGCGGTATGATTTTCTTTCACCAGCCAGAATTCCATCCATTTCACTGCAAGGACTCGGGCCGCAATTTCAGAATATCTATAGTCACCCTCTAGACAATACCTTCCAGAATCCTGCTTACTTGCACTTCTGGCCGAAGAATTTTCTCTATGCAGACCTGGCCGGAGAGGAATACCAACCGGATTTCGTTCAACCAATCCCGATTTTCTATTTCGACAACTCCTATTATTGGTCACCGTACCGCTATTCTGAAGAACCTTCCATAGAGGAACCACTTTTGCGTTTGGTCTATTTCGGGAAGCCGCTGGAAGATAAACTTCCCATGGGGATCGGTGCGGCGTATGAATATTTCTACACTCAGGAGAAGTTCTATAAACCGTACTGGTACTGGTGGGGATATGGTATGATGAATGCTTTGGGTGGAGCATATGAACAGTCTGCTGCAGATCCCTACGAAGATTACCGCATTATGGAAGAGGGCGATAATGTGGAGACTATGACCGGTCACCGCCTCACGACATTTGTCTCATACCCTATTACAGAAAGCTTAGTACTTGGTCTCAGATATGCTTTCCAGATCGAAGATGCCAACGGTCTGTACCATGACTTGGATTTCAATGATCATAGCAGTTATGCGGATGAATACCTTCGTTTCTACGACACCCGTGAGGAAATGGATCAGACATATCAGGTCAATGATGGTATGGCGGGACTTATCTTCTCATCCGAAGGTGGAACTCGCCTGGGAATCACTTTCGGGTATGCGGATGGATTTACTGAGCGAATTCATACAGACAGTGATACCTCCTATTACAAATCAGTCTATCTAAATGAAGATACCACCAAGACAAGCCGTTATAGAAGAATCAACAGCTACCTGTCGGAGAAACAGTGGAATTATGACGGGACTTCTAACAACGCTGCTATCCACGGCGATCTCCCAGCAGGGAACAACATGCTTGTGCGATTTTCATTTTATGGAGAAAAAAGGAACGCTAATCTCACTGAGAGTGAAACAATGGATCGTTCTCAATACTACTTCAGTAAATACTGGTACAGTTACTACGATACACTACAACAGTATCTGTCGGATTCATGGGCGGTTTTAGAGCGTAACGGAAATGGCAATTATGAATTTAAGCGGCGTAGATACTCAGTAGGAGTTGACTGGGAGATTTCTCAAAAAGTTCGCTTCATTGGAGGAATTGTTCACGATGACCGGGCAGCTGAACGCTCAGCCACAGAACCGTTTGTAGGCACAAAATACTCCCTCATAGAAAACGAAGGGTACACCTGGCAAGAATATGATAGTCGCGAGGAGATGCAGGAGAACGACAAGGAATTCAGATGGTGGCGGTCTGAATCTTACACGACTACCTCCGTGCCTCTGGGAGTAGTCCTCGATCTATTGGATGACTTCGAAATACAGTTTGGACTCACAAAAGTTCTTCAGCACACCGACATTGATGAAGGGTACGATTTGGTGGTCTTCAAAGACAAGAATACCGTAACAGAGGACGGAGAGACAACTGTCACTGAGGATTCTATGTATGTGGAGGGACACGACTTCCCCGGCACGCAGACCTTTATCAATGACCTGCGGTTCAATGCTGGACTCAGTCTGACTGCAAGCGATCATTTCAGGCTGACAGCAGTTGTCACTGAATCAATTCTTGAACCGAGATCTCTGAGGATAGGTGGGCAGATCGCCTGGTGAGACGTTTCAGGGGTACCTCTCATTTCTGGTGTATTGTGTTATATGATTTCTAAGAAAAGTGTGATTTTCAAAGCAATACTCTAGTCAGAAAGAGAGATAGAGTTATTACTATCTTGTTCAAATATAAGTCCCCAATATTAATAGTATAGGATAGCTTTGACAGGGAAATTTCAAAAGAAAAGGAAAGTTATAACCTCCAGTTCAATCCAAAGTAAACATAGAATATCGTAAACTCGTCATCTTTCGAATAATCGAGTGACAGCGATCCCCTGAGCTTCGATGTCATTCTCCAGTTGAGACTGGCCGAGACTGTATGCTGCCGATAATCTATGATACTGGTACCGTAACCGTAGGAAAATAGTTCATACTGGGCATAAATATCCATCTTCTTATTCACCGGAGCACTATATCCCAATTGCAAACGGCCACCCGATATCAACAGGTTCCTTAGATAACTCCCGCCTACACTATAAGATTGTCCTTTAGCAAAAGTTTTTGTTTGGTAGTCCATAAAATAGAACTCTGACTTATCTCCGGTTCCCGATTGAGAGCGAAAGTTAATTCCAATTTTAAGAGAACCAAAATCATCATAAGTAAAGCGAACAGAATTATACCAACCTGATCGCAGGGCATCTTCGAAAAGGGAATCAGGAAATACAACACCGGAGACTTGGTAAATCACCTGTCGACGATCGGAATACCTTGAGCGAAAGATAATCCCTGGCCACGGTTTGATACTCGCAGAAATTTGACTGGATGTTGGCGTTATGTTTTTTCGATCACCAGGAGAATTATCACGATATAAGTCCAAAGTTTCATAGAGGGAAATCGTGACTTTTCGGTCTAAAAAATCTCCAGAGAAGCGAAAGTAAACAAACTCTCGATCCACATCCTTATTGGTGTACTGACCTACAGCGGAGAGCATTGCATCCATAGAACTTGACGGAGTACTTCTCTTCCATCTGGTAAACGCTCCCAACTTATTCACATCAGTTTTAAAGCTTAATGATGAAGGATCGGGCTGAAACCCACTTAAGACACCAATTGAGAAGGAAGAAACCACCTGTGAAGATATCATAACTCCATCAGTGGCACCTATTCCAGCCAGTTCAGGGGCAAAAATACGGCCAAGTTGCAGAAAATACTTTCCGTTCCGTTTACCCATCGTAAAACGAGCCTGATAAATTGTGAAATCCCTTTCTGAAAGATTACCCCTTCCATAGAGCCAGATATCCGAGCGAAAAGGCGCTGTCAGTACCAATCCATACCGCAGCGATGCAATTCCCCGGCTGGACTGATCGCCGCCGGAAAAACTACTCATGGAATAGCGGGCTGAAGCATTCCCTCGCTGAGAGAGAATTCGATCTTGCCGTATTTGAGGTTTTGATGCTTCCACTGGTGTCTCCATTATCTCTTCCACCGGAAGAGGTTCAAAGGCTGCTTTCTTCTCTAACACCACACGATCACCTAACTGAAATGTCTCTACCGGAATCAGCGATTGACAGACAGCGGACCTCCTCGCTACATTCGTTATCACAACTGGACCCAACTCTTCGTTCCGTCGCAAAATGAGCAGAGTATCGCCTACTGATCCCCCCGCTTCAGAACCGATATTCACATAAACCTGGTCAGTAGTGAGATAAGTAATCTTGCCTTCAGCCCTAACGATATCTTCATTCTGAGCAATAACTGTAGAAAGAATAATTATCAGTAGGCAAAGGAAATATCTAATCATCTCCTTCCCCTTTTCCACCTGATGGATGACAGTTATAACATGCCCAGCTTTCATAAATATAACCATTTACTTCTCCCCGATGCTCTTTATCCATCTTGCTTTTATTATGTTCATGACATACTCCGTTCAGCCCACAGGAAAAAACCGAGTAATCTGTTTGATCAATATGACATTCAGCATTACAGGAAGACCATTTCCCCCGGTGCTCCCCAGAGTAAATGGGGAAAAAGCGGTCATGATGCGCCATTTCCGTGGGAAACCATGCTCTCGTATTATGGCAAATTGAGCATTCAGTAACTTCAGGGTGGTCTGCAGTGTTAACTTCGATTGTGTAAACATTCTCATGACAATCCAAGCAATCTGTAGTGAGATGCCCCTTCAACAAAGTCATTTCATTCCCGTGGCAAGCATTACAATCCAAAGTGGTATGAGCTCCCACTAAAGGAAATAGCATGGTCTGGTGCTGGTATCGCCAGTTGCTCAAGTCCCAAGAAACAGTCTGGTGGCACATCTCACAATCGTTACCATATTGAGTCAAATGAATATCCATATGACAAAACGAACAATTTGCTTCAGCTCGCTTAAACTGATGAATCTCATGTTGTGTTTCACCCGGATGACACTGGATACAGTCGGCAAAAATATGCCCACCAGTCAGCTGGAAGTGAGTAGCACGGTTATGATCAAAGCTACGCTCGGGAGCCAGGGGATACCAGGCATCAGGTAGATGACATTCTTCGCAAGGTCTGTCCGTCAATTGCAAATCCTGAGCTGAAATAAACGTTACCGTAAAGATTAATACTACTATTCTACGATCCACGGTATTTGGGGTTTAAGCTTTTTCCACCGGGGTTGCCATTTATCATCACCATCCCCGTCGCCATCATCATCATCTCCAGTTGGGTGACATTCATAGCAAGCCCAACTTTCATAAACGTAGTTACTTGTTCCACTATGCTTATCATCCATTTTACTCTGGTCATGTTTGTGGCAAACTCCATTCAAACCACAGGAAAAATCGGAGTAATCTTCCGGTACGATGTGGCACTCTGCTGTACAGGTGGACCACTCACCGCTATGCTCCCCAGTATAAATTGGAAACCAATCGTTATCGTGATCAAAGGTCGCTTCAGACCAGTTAGTAGTGGAGGTATGGCAGACTTCACAAGCAGTGGGATAACCATTGCTTGCATGATTTGTGGAATTATAATCAGTAAGGTGACAATTCACACAACCAGAAGTAATGCCCTCATGGACGAAGGTAGCTCCTTCCCAAGTCTCCGTACTGGTGTGACAATTTTCACAGGTCTGACTGAATCCAGTTTCCTCAGAATGTGGCGGATCAGAAGCATTATTATAATCAGCAAGATGACAATTCACGCAACCAGAAGTAATACCCACATGGCTGAAGTTAGCCCCTTCCCAGGTCTCCGTACTGGTGTGACAATTTTCGCAGGTCTGACTGAATCCAATTTCCTCAGAATGTGGCGGATCGGTAGCATTATTATAATCATTGAGATGACAATCCACACAACCAGAAGTAATACCTTCGTGAGCAAAAGTCGCCCCGACCCACGTATCAGTTGTCGAGTGACAGGTTTCACAAGTAGTGGTGAAGCCATTCTGCTCAGAGTGTGGTGGATTGGTAGCACTTTCGTAATCCTGCAGATGGCAGGTGGCACACGTTAGAACCAGTCCATGAGTATAGATATGGGGGCTCCAACCATATTCATTATGACATTGATCACAATATCCCGAAGGATAACCATAAGTACCATGATCTGGATTGGTAGTGGACTCAAAATCACTCAGGTGACAGCCACTGTTAGCACAATCCTGTGGAGTTCCGTTGTACATCTGCTCAACGTGACAGTTAATACACGGCACAGGAATATGAAGGCCCACCAGAGAAAAATTGGTCTGCTCGCTGGAGTGCTCGAAAGGATCAATCACCCAGCTCTCTGTACCATGACATAATTCACAACTGGTACCAATATTACCATTACCGTGCGGAGGATCAGCACTGCTGGAATGATCACTTAGATGACAATCCACACACCCTGATAAAATACCGGCATGATCAAATGAAGCTCCAGCCCATGTATCCGTGGTGGTATGGCAGAGGTCACAGGAGGTAGAGTATCCATTTTCTGCCAAGTGGAGAGGGGTGGAAGCATTCTCGTAGTCTGGCATATGGCAGGTAGCACACGATAGCGTTAGCCCATGGGTGAAAATATGAGGACTCCAACCAAATGTATTATGGCATTGATCACAGTAGTTCGCAGGGTATCCATAAAGATTATGGTCGGGATTGTTTGTAGCTTCAAAATTACTCAAATGACAGCCACTGTTAGCACAATCCTGAGGAGTACCACTGTACATCTGTTCTACGTGACAATCGATACAGGCTGCCGCAGCATGAGCTCCAATGAGAGTATATCCAGTCTGTTCTGTAAGATGCTCAAATAGTTCGATACCCCAATTTTCTGTGGTATGGCATAAAGAACAATTGTCACTGATATTTCCATTTGAATGAGGAGGATCTTCGGTTTCATCATATTCAAACTGATGACAATCCAGACACAGATTCTCAGTGAAGGCGGAGTGGGTAAACAGGTTGACTTCCCAACCAGATGTAGTATGACAGACAATACAATCATCGGCAATACCGTGGTTGGGATGATCGTAAGCAGAACTTCCATAGTTAGTTTCAGAGATTCCTCCAGGAATATGACATCCTTCACACTCTAAGGGAAGATCGTAATTCCCCAACCCGTGGCATGAGGCACAGTCAGTATTCTGATGCAACCCGGTTAGGGGAAATTCAGTAAGATCATGGTTCATTTCAGCTCCTAGCCACGAAGCAGTGGAGTGACAATACTCGCAATTCTGGCTATATGCTTCAGTAGTATGGGATGGGGCATTAGGGTATGCACCAGAACCGGTTAGAGTATATTCTTCTTCATGACAAGACCAGCAATCTTGAGGTGTACCGGCAAAGATACCTTCGTGACAGTCAGCACATTGCGTCGTACGGTGAACTCCATCCAGTATAAAAGCCGTCTGAGAATTGTGATCAAAGTCTGATGGAAGCCAACTATTTCGGCGGGGCGAATGACATATTTCACAGTCAGTATTCAATTGAGCTAATTTATGAGATGGAAAATCAACAGCGTCATAATCAGAGCGGTGACACTCGTAACAGAATATGGGTGTGGAACTAAAAACTGTCATGGGTCGCTCGGTGTGACATAACTGACAGGCAACACTACGATGGGCTCCCAATAGAGAAAACTGGGTCGTCTCGTGGTCAAAAGTAAGGGTGGTCACCTGCCACGATTTATCTCCATGGCACTGCTGACAATCACCTCCGAGTGTTGACTGGTGAACGTCAATGTGGCAATCAACGCAAGTAGTGCCCTCTAATTGAAACTGATGCTTTTCCAACACTGATGTCCCTTCATGACAGACACTACAAGGTTGCATCCGATGCGTACCCCCAAGGGGAAAACTAGTTAGTTGATGACTGAAACCTGCCAGAGTAAGAACGTCCCACCCCTCAGCTCCATGGCAATCCTGACAATCGTAACCGGGGACAGTCAGCCCTTCATCCTGTATAGCCAGAAGGGGTACAGCAATTAGCAGGAGAAACCACTGTTTCATCGTATTTGGTCAGTCAAAGTATGGCAATCAGAACAGTTATGTGCAAGTGGTGAATAACGGATAAAAATTCCATCACTATCAGCTTCCTGCTCATGGCATTTACCACAAGCTACACCAATATGTTTTCCATCCAGTGGAAAGGTTGTTTGTTGATGGTCGAAATTTAGCTCAGTGAAACTCAAAGAATTGTGGCAGAAATCACATCTATTCTGGAAGTTCAATTGGAACTGATTGCGATGATTATCAACATGACAATTTTCACACCTGTTCTGTTTCCAGGTAAACTGTGTAGTGCTAACTCCCCGTAGAGGTTGATAATCTTTGTGGCAGAAAATGCAAGGCACGGCTAAATGAGCTCCTTCCAGAATAAAACGGGAAAGTTGGTGTTGTGCTGCGGTAAATGTTGTCGGTTTGAATCCCTTTATCGTGTGACAAGCGGCACAGTCCCCGCCATCTGCCCGACCGTCAAATTGACCATAATGTTCATCCTGATGGCAACGGAGGCAGGTATCATATTTTGGTAAGCCACCAGCAAGGTCACTTTTGTGACACTTTAAACAGGCTATTCCGATATGCTTATCTATCAAAGGATATTTTGTTACTGAGTGATCAAATGGTTTTAAATCTGTTTTCCAATTTGTTATCTGATGACAGGTTTCACATGAGGCGCCATAGCTGCCCCGGTGGAAGTCTTCATGGCAACGACCACAACGATCAAAAGCGATCCCGGTGAGTTGCCAAACCATGGGAACTCTATTGGTCTGAATCCGGTGGCACTTTTCACAATCCACTTTCAGATGTGTTCCTTCAAGGTGGAAACGAGCCCGGTTATGATCGAATACCGAAATAACCAGTTTCCAGTCAGAGGTATTGTGGCAGGATACACAATCCGAGGAAACTTCTCCCTGGTGTACATCTTGGTGACAACCAAGGCAGTTTTGTTTAAGACCAAGGAAGGTGCGGTCGAGAACTGGGAATTGTCTGTTCTCCGCTGCCCAGGTAATAATTGACTCCCCATGAATGAAATCACGCTTATGGCATTGGGAGCAGTTCAGGGCAGAGTGTTTGCCCATCAACGGATAACCAGTAGCCCCATGATCAAACTGGGAAATATCTTTCGGCCAATAGACTAACTCGAAATTCCGTCCGTTATGATCGGAATGGCAATCCTCGCACGCTTCCCCCTTATCCTTATGATAGCCCCGTCCTGCAGTAATACGCTCCTTTAAAGGGGAATGACACTCAATACAACCATCAGATATCTGTTTTTTGTTCTGTTCGTGACACTCCAGACAGTGTTTGTTGCCTTCTAAGTGGGCATGGTACTTAGAAAGTTCTCCCGGAGAAAATTGAGCCCCTAACCCCGAAAAAAGAAAAACAATGAGGAGGCCAGTGCAGAATAATCTCACCGGTTTATAATACCTTCAAAATGTGTAACGTGACAGGTGAAAATAGTTTATCCATAATATCTCCGCTATAAAATTCCTCCCCCGTTTTTCACCCAGATTATCAATTTATCCACCCCAAACGAAGTTCAAAATCACGATTAATTTCAAATTGTATCAGAATAATAGGTAAATTTAACAACCAGAACTACTTACCTCATTAATTATAATCTCTAGGCCGAATACTGTAAGAAATAATTCATATGTAGATCCGATTCGCTTCCTTCCCTCTTAGACAAACCTCCAGTTTAGACTTTCATCAAATTTTCACTTTAACTTTCTTCCCAAATTCAATACCGATAGAATTAAGCAATGGAAAAGGTAATTCTCCTCCAGCAAAAATGAATACAAAATCGTTTTCCAGCTTGATTTCCTTCTTATCTTCATCCAGCAAAACAGAATCAGTTTCTATTTTCTTCAGGTTAGAGTTAAATATTACTATGAGTTTCTTCTCCTTGATGGCTTTTTCAACATTCTTCTCATTCCGGGTTTTAAGCCGGAAAAAGTTGGCTTTACGGTAAGAGAGGGTAACCTGATTATTTTCCTGATTAGCTAATCCAATGGCAGCCTCAATAGCACTATCTCCCCCTCCCACTACCAGGATACGTCTGTTTTTGTAAGTTTCTGCATCAATTAACTTGTACATTACCTTTCCCATTTCTTCACCGGGTACCCCCAGTTTACGGGGGGACCCACGCCTCCCTAAGGCAAGAATCAATTTTTTCGTAGAAATATCACCTTTGGAAGTGGTCATGGTAAACAATCCGTTCGATCGCTCAACACCCAACAACTTAAATTTAGTTTTTAAATTTAATTCATTTACAGCGATCACTGTTTCCCAAATCTCCAGTAACTCTTCCTTGGTGTATTCTCTGTCTTTAAGTTCCTTATAGAGGGGCAGTTTAACCGGTTGAACCAAAGTAAGCTTCCGCCGTGGATAATGAAGGATTGTACCCCCCGGTACGTCTTGGTCAATTACCACATAATTAAGACCAAGCTCCTTCGCTCGGAGAGCTGCCGCCAGACCCGCCGGACCGGCTCCTACGATAACAACATCATGTCCATCATGGGACGAGCTGCTAGGGGTATTATTGATATGATCTATGGCTGTAATTCCGTGGGAAATTGCGTTCCTGATTAAAGCCAATCCACTAAGCTCACCAATGATATAAATACCTGGAACATTGCTTTCAAAATGTTCCGACAGGGCTGGAATATCCTCACGCTCGCTGATATCTCCCAAACCAACCTTTATTGCCCCCACAGGACAATTCTCAGCACACAAGGCATGTCCTACACAGTGGCTGCCGTGAATGATGGCAGATTTACCATCAATAATCCCAAGGACGTCTCCCTCAGGGCAGGAAGTGACACAGATTCCACATCCTATACAGACAGAGCGATTGATAATCGGGTGTTGAAGTAAAGCCTTATCCTGACCTTTCTCCCTTGTCTGTACCAGTCGAGCCCGAGTCCGAGCTTCTTTCCGCTTCATGCCTACAATATATGGAACAAGAAATAATAGAATAATAGCAAGTGCCAATCCCCAGGTTAACAGTTGCTCAGAAATCATTGCGCTAACCAGCCTATTTGTAACCACCCTTCCACAACGAACACATGAATTATCATAATTACGATCATGGTAAAAGCAAATGGCTTATGTATTACATGCCAGTAGTGGAAAAGACGATGAGCTGTATTCCAGAAGGCAATCTGTCGAGTGACCTTAATCCGCTGTCGTAGAAGGTGTCTGAAACCAGATACTTTATCAGGAGAGATCTCAGCAACTTTTGCTATTCTTGCTACGATCCTGTTTACGGTAAACCAGTTAAACAGATCCATCGTAAAAAGAGTAAATAAACCCCACATCCCCCGATTTTTTATTTTTTCTGCACCTGCTAAAGAATCAATATGATCCAGATTTTCTCGGGTAAGGTTAAATTCCATTTTTAACCTATCCTTAAGTTCATTGAGGGATGTCTCAAATTCCTGTAATGTCAGCTCCTTCCCGTCCACATGACGGGGAATCTTTATATAAATGTAGCGACCTATAAAGCCACTCAGCATCACAGCCATCATAGACCAGTACGAGACTGATACGAGTCCACCAAACTTAAAAGCAGTATGGAAAGTAACCAGTACTGGTCCGGCGATTCCAAGGAAAATATGATAGTTGAGCCAAGACCTGAGCTTTCCCAAGACGCGAAGGCTCTTCAACCGTTTCCGAGCAGAATAAACGAATAAGATCACCATCATCGCACTACCTATTATCCCTAAACTGTGGCCCATATCCCCACCAGGTTTCCAGATATCGTGAAACTTTGCCGGACGCTCAGCTTTGGGAGTCACATAGTAGTCATCTGGGAGGAGATGGTGGGGACGTTCTTCGTTGGGTAAGAGGTAGTAACCTCCAGCTTCTACTGAAATCCAGATAGAAGTACCAAACAGTATCAAAAAAAGACTACTCAATACCAGGCGATGAATGATCTGCATTTTGATAGAAAAACCTTTTGATTAATGGTCGATTATTAAGAAAAAATGGAGGTAAAATGTACTTTAGTATATGGGGAACTGCAAGAAACGACACCATTCTAAGATCAAAAGAAAATACCAGAGAGCGTCCAATAAAGCATGAACATTTTACTTGGATATAGTTACTAATATTCTGATCTGATCATACGTGATCTTTCATTAGATTGAGCCACCTTAGTGCAATATACATGTTTCTATCTTCGTCATGTTTCTAGGAAGGTACATTACGTTCTCCACTATCTATCTCCATAATTGTTTTGGCAATATTAGCCAGGTGTACACCAATTTGTTTAAGCAAATCCATAAACTCAACATGAACCTCATGTGTCTCCAGAGACTCTACCTTCTCTTCACTAAGTCGCTGTACATGACGTATCCGAAAATCTGATTCTAACATTTCGTATTTCTCCTCCTTATATAGAATTTTCTTAGCCATTGTTGGATCCAGTTCACTGAGGGCATCACGCAACCGGCTCATCTGTTTACTTACCTTGATGTGGTAGGCTTTCAACTCCTCCTTACCTTCCCGGGAAAAATCACTTTCTAATTGACGCCTTTTTCTGGCTAAGGGTACCATATTTCTATGGATGATATCACCAATATTCTCTAAATCATTAGCTGTCGATATCATTGCATATATTTCGCTCATCTGTTGATTGGTAATTTCCTGGCGACCAATCTTCACAAGATAGTCCACCACTTTTTCATCGAGAAAATCAATCTTCCTTTCTCGCATGTCAATCCCAGCCATCACACTCAATTTGGGATAGATTTCATCTTCCCCCGGTTCATTGGAAATAAAGGGATGTAAAATAGCAGATAGCATCCGGGCAACGATCTTTGCCATTCGTGAAATTTCAGATTGAGCTAATTTAATAGCCACAGCCGGGTGCGAAATTTGACTTTCATCCAGATGCCAGACGATAGGCTTAACTCCCACTTCTTCTTCCTTCTCTGGGTAGATTTTGTACAAATATTTTGAAAAAAGAGCAGTAAAGGGCAGGAAAATTGCAGCCAGACTCACGTTGAAAATAGTGTGGGCATTTGCTATCTGCCGAGGGATATCCGCTCCTATGGAGATCCTCTCGATGAAATGGGCAAAAGTCGGAATCCAAAGAATAAAAAGAGCCACTCCCCCAATCTTGAAAAGGACATGAGCAAGGGCAACACGTTTCGCTTCCCGTGAGGTACCTATGCTTGCCAAACCAGCCGTGATACAGGTACCGATGTTGGCTCCAAAAATGAGAGGAATTCCCGCCTCCAGTGTCAGGAAACCCTGGAGAGACAAAGTAATTACAATACCCGTAAATGCACTGCTACTCTGAATTAAAGCTGTAAACAAAGTTCCTACCAGAAGCCCCAGTAATGGGTTCTCCATCCCCAACAAGACATCCCTGAAGGGAGTATAATCGCGGAGGTCATACATCGCCGTAGACATATGTTTCATTCCAAAAAATAGGATACCGAAACCGAGAATAGTTTCACCCACATGCTTGTACGATTCTCGACGGGATAACAAGATGATTCCATATCCAACTGCAATCATCAAAATGGCATAATTGGTGAATTTGAAGGCAATGAGTTGTGCGGTGATAGTAGTCCCAATGTCGGCCCCCAGAATTACTCCTAAAGATTGAGCAAAACTCATCAATTCCGCTTGTACAAAACTGACCAGCATCACAGTTGTTGCGCTACTACTCTGGATAATCATGGTCACAAAAGCACCAACTAAAAGAGCAATTACCCTCTTTTGGGTCAGCGCTGTCAGGATTCGTCGCATTCGATTCCCAGCAGCTTTTTTTAATCCCTCACTCATCTTCCCCATACCGTAGAGAAAGAGAGCCAGGCCACCTAAAAGATTCATGACGACAATGCCCCAGCTTATAGCTGATACACTACCATCTGCCGCAGGGAGTAAACCAGGAACAATTATTATAGATAAAATTTTGCAGGTTATCCGCATCAGTTAATACTCTACTTCTTTACTCATAGCTGAACATTTCCAAGATATTACCAGACGTTATAAGGTTCTTTAGTAAGCATAAGGCTATAGTATTTCACCTTACCGGTAACTTCCTCACCAATAAAATCCGGCCTGTTAAACTTCTGATCTTCCCGCTCCAATTCGATTTCAGCTATTATGAGACCCTCATTGGCACCGTGAAAAACATCTATCTCCCAGATTAGACCTTCATATTCGTAAAGAAACCTTGTTTTTTCGATGAGGGGTTGATCACAGAGAGTAAGCAAGTGCTGAGCATCAGTCAATGGAATTTCTGTTTCAAATTCATATCGACTCATACCTTTGATATCCCCTATTCCCTTTATGGTTAACAGCCCTCTTTTCACACTATCCTGTTCTACAATCCTGATCCGTACTGCTCGCTCCTTTTCGGACTGCAAATATCCTTGGAGTATTGTTTTCCCTATTAATCCTGCTGGCAGCTTTGTCACCAGAAATTTCCGTTCAATCTCCTGACTCATGAAACCTCCTCTCAATTAGCCAGCGGCTTATTAATCCACCCGATGATCCGCTTGATCGCCTGCAGATAGTTGATGTTCTCTACATGCTCTAACTCCAAATCCTTAATCGTAAGGAGTACATCTGGCACATTAATTGACTCTATACTGATACTAGTAACGGGTACATCATCGATCACTACTTGAGCCATTTCACAAATCGTCTCATTAATCAAATATCTAAGCCGTTTTTTCTTCACCATCACTGATTGGAGTTCAGGGTTGCTTTTGATTAAGTTAAGAAACTCTCCCAGTTCATATTCATCCCGTCCCCAAATGAGCTCCGACACTTGCAATGCAGAAAATACTATTTCTTCTAGAATTTTACCTGTTATTGGAAAGGCACTTTTCATTAAAGGACGCCACTGTTCAAGTCCTTGTTTGTAACTAACCAACGTTTTAACATCCAAACTATCATTTCTAATTTTAATGTTATTAAGGTCATTGATCTTTGATATAATATAGATTTCCTCGGAGATTCTAACCCTTCGATGTTCAGGCCCAGATAAGGACAATTGCTCCATCCGCTGGACTATTTCTGAAAAATCCTTACCAAAGGATCGGAATTCAAATCTCGGTTTGGATATTGGGTCAATATTGAGTGATTCCTTGATTGTGATCACGCCCTCTATCCGTCCCGTAGTGAACTTTGGCTGACATCATTAATACCTCCTGAGGTACTCTACTTATCAGTTACCTTCTGAATATATCGAACTTAACCCCCTATGAATCAATTCTCACAGTAAAACCGCCTTAAGTGAAGTGCCTTTAGCACAGTTTCCCTTGCCTTTACCATTGGCAGATATTAACGTGGCGTCCCTTACTTACCTGTTAACAGCAGAAAAAATGACTGACAACGATATTAGAAAAAGAGGAAAATTTTACGAAGATTTCACCTTCCTCAAGAGTTCAGAAGGAAGACCATCTCGCCTGTTATCCGAGTATTTCGGACCGCTGCGCCTGTTCCGGAAATATAAAATCAAGGATACTATCGTGTTTTTTGGATCAGCAAGGATCCCTTCCCCTGAGGTTGCTGACGAGATACGAAACGGAGACAATCCCGATAAAAATGGTTTACTTACTTTAGCCAAATATTATCAACAGGCAAGAGAACTTTCGTTTCGACTGACGAAATGGTCTAAAGGGTTAAAAGGAACCAATCACCGCTTCATTGTCACCTCTGGTGGAGGTGGGGGCATTATGGAAGCTGCGTCCCGGGGCGCCAGTGAAGCTGACGGCTATGCTGTAGGATTAAACATTTCCCTCCCTTTCGAGCCCCAAGGAAATCCCTACGTCACCAAGGATCTGGATATGGAGTTTCATTATTTCTTTATGCGTAAATTCTGGTTCCTCTATCTGGCCAAGGCGCTCATTATCTTTCCAGGAGGTTTTGGAACATTGGATGAATTGATGGAATTGCTTACACTTGTCCAAACCGGTAAAATGATGAAAAAACTTCCCATTGTAATTTTTGGTAAGTCATATTGGGAGGAAATTATCAATTTCAAAGCATTAGTAAGACACGGTACTATTGCCCCTAAAGATCTCTCTCTTTTTCACTTTTCTAATACGGTGAGTGCTGCTTTCGATTACCTTACTACTGAACTCACCAAAACTCATCTACAAGGCAAAAACTTTTAATTGATGACTCATTACCAAATTAAATGAAGTCTCTACACCATAATCTTTAGTCATATTTGTTATGGTAAGAGAATATAAGAATCAAACCCCATCCGCTTCCGCAACACTGTTATTTTTTTTCTTTCTCTCCTGCTGTACTGTTTTCTGCCAGACTGCACCCATTGTAGGATTACACGAAAATACTCCCCGATCCTTTTCTCTCAAACACGCCACACTCATTCCTGAACCAGGGAAGATTATCAAGGATAGTGAGTTGGTGATTCAGGATGGTCTCATCGTATCAGTAGGTTCTGTAGCTGAAGTACCTGCGGAAGCCTTTGAAATCGATATGACTGGAAAGACTATTTATCCCGGGTTCATTGAGCCCTTTTTGGAAGCAGAAAAAATTCCTGTGGACTCAAATCGCACTATTCTTCGCAACTGGAACGAAAAAGTACATCCGGAACTAAACCCTCTCGACTGGTACTCCCCTACAGAGAAAGATCTTTTGGTTTTGCGTAAATTAGGTTTTACCGCTGCCCAGGTCGTACCTCCATCAGGAATATTCCAGGGTCAGTCTGCCCTAATTCACTTAAGTGAATGGTCTTCTGCTGCCGTAATTGAACAGCAGGGACCAGTACAAACCATGTCATTTGAGCATGGAACCTGGAAGGAGATCAGCTATCCCAATTCTCTTTTAGGCACTATTGCCCTTATCCGACAGACCTTTCTCGATGCTCAATGGTATCAAAACGCCTGGGCGACTTACCGCCGCTTCCCCAACGAGAATGAACAGCCGGAAATAGATATTTCCTTAACCGCCTTGGGAAAATTATTGGACAATGGTTATCCCTTCTGTTTTCGAACCAATAACGAATTGGCTGTTTTAAGAGCAGTAAAAATTGCCCGTGAATTTGATTTTCCTCTTTGGTTAAAAGGGAGTGGCTACGAATATCGAGTACTTACAACTCTCCAAGATATCAAACCGTTTATCATTCTCCCCATAAACTATCCCGAAATTCCAGACGTGAGCAGCTGGGAATCAGCACTGCAGTATTCTAATGCCCAGTTACGGCACTGGGACCAGGCACCAGATAACGCCATGCGTCTCCAGCAAGCAGGAATTCCCTTCGCATTTACTACGATTGATCTAAAGGATCGTAAACAATTTCGCACCAATTTACTTCGTAGCGTGGAGCGGGGTCTACCCCAAGCGGATGCCCTGGCTGCCCTCACCACCTTACCTGCAAAACAGTTGGGAATCTCTGATCGACTGGGCACAATTTCTCCAGGTAAAATCGCTAACTTGACCATCACTGATGGCGACTATTTCCAAGAGGACACTAAGGTAGTAGAAGTGTGGATCCAGGGTGAACAATTTCGATTGGAACCTGAAGCAGAAAAAGATATTCGTGGTAAGTGGCTAGTTCACTGGGAAGTTGAAAATGAAATTCATATAGACTCTCTTAAATTCTCAGGGAAGAAACCTGGAAAAGTATCAGAAGGCCAATTCATATCTGATACAACTAAGATTCCCTTTGATTCACTTGCCTTGGAGCATGACTTTATCATCTTCTATTTCGAAGGTAAGCAACTTGACTTTCCAGGCAGTTTACGTTTCTCTGGAACCGTGGAAGATAACTACATGGAAGGTCGAGCTGTGGCTGCCGAGGGTACAATTATCTCCTGGTACGCCCGGCTGATACTACCACCTGAATCCTCTAAAGAGGAAGAGGAAAAGTTACCAGAGACTGCTTCAGAGCTTAAACCTCTGTACCCAGAAGGTGCTTTTGGGCTGAAAGCTTCTCCGGAGCAACCACGATTGATCCTGGTGAAAAATGCCACACTTTGGACCTGTGGCCCAGAAGGTATTATTGAAGAAGGTGACCTTCTTGTAAGGGATGGTAAGATCTGGAAAATCGGTCAGAATCTAAAAATAACTGGTAGTACTAAAAACGTCGTTATCATTGATGCCCGAGGAAAACATGTGACCCCGGGGCTTATCGATTGCCATAGTCATAGTGCAGCCAGTTCTATTAATGAAGGGACTCAAGCTGTAACTGCAGAGGTACGTATTGAGGATGTACTCAATCCAAATGATATTAATATCTACAGGGAGCTGGCAGGAGGACTCACTATTGCCAACATCTTTCACGGATCAGCCAATCCCATAGGTGGGCAAAACGCTATTCTTAAACTGAGGTGGGGGGCTGGTCCCGAGCAACTGATTTTCGCACAGGGCCCACCCAGCATAAAATTTGCTTTAGGAGAGAATGTAAAGCAATCCAATTGGGGTGATGATTTCACCACTCGTTATCCACAAACTCGAATGGGGGTAGAGCAAGTTATTCGCGATGCTTTCACTGCAGCCAGGAAATACAAACGGGAATGGGCTGACTATCAAAGTGGCAAAAGTAACTCCTTGAGGAAAATTCCTCCCCGCCGAGATCTGGAATTGGAAGCTCTGTCAGAAGTCCTGGAAGGTAAGCGGTTAGTTCATTGTCACTCTTACCGCCAAGACGAAATTCTCATGATGATGCGCATTGCTGAAGATTTCGGATTCCGGATGGCGACCTTTCAACATGTCCTGGAGGGCTATAAGGTGGCTGAAATACTAGTTCAGCATGGCGCAGGAGCATCAACCTTCACGGACTGGTGGGCGTACAAGTATGAAGTGATGGAAGCTATCCCCTACAATGGTGCTCTTATGCAGAAAGTCGGAGTAGTGACCTCCTTTAATTCAGACAGTGGCGAGCTGGCTCGGAGACTAAATACGGAAGCTGCTAAAGCGGTAAAATATGGTGGGTTATCACCGGAGGAGGCCTTGAAGATGGTTACTATGAATCCAGCCATTCAGTTAGGTATCGATGAGTGGGTGGGTTCTCTGGAAAAAGGTAAAGATGCTGACTTTGTCATCTGGAGCGGCAATCCCCTCTCCACCTATACCGTCTGTGAGCATACCTGGATTGACGGTCGAGAGTACTTCAATATAGTCAAAGACCGGCAGCGCCGGAAAGAGATGGAACGCGAACGCAACTACCTCATCCAGAAAATATTAAGTCATAACGGGAAAATAGATTAGTGAGATTACGCCCCAAAATCCTCCACTTAATCATCCTGATCTCAGCTACTTCCCTGCCAGCCTCAGACCAAATCCCAGCACCGGCTCAATCCCACCCCATATTAATCTCTGATGTAACCATCCACCCCGTCTCTTCTGAACCTATCGTCAATAGCCAGATTTTATTCGAAAATGGTATTATCATTGCTCTCGGTAAAGACGTGGGACACCTCCCTGACAATACAGAAACCCTCAGCCTGTCGGGGAAGCATGTTTATCCAGGGTTTGTGGCAGCAAATACAACCATGGGACTCGTAGAAGTTCAAGCCGTAAGGGCTACCCGGGACGTTCGTGAGACCGGGGATTTTAATCCAAATGTTCGGGCAGAAGTAAGTTACAATCCCGATTCTGAACTCATTCCTGTAGCGAGGTCAAACGGCATTACCGTGGCCCACACCATACCTAAAGGCGGACTCATCTCCGGCACTTCAGCAGCTATGATGATGGACGGATGGACCACAGAGGACGTGACCCTGAAGGCGCCGGTAGGGTTACATCTAAACTGGCCGGCCATGGATGTGGGCTCTGGTAAGAAACGGGAAGAACGGGAAAAGGAACGTGATAAGAAAATTGAAGAAATCAACCAGATTTTCAGGGATGCACGTGCTTATTTTCAGGCCAAGAAAGCTGCCGAAGTTGCCAATTTACCTGTCAAGATCGATCTTCGCTTGGAAGCCCTGATCCCGGTACTAACCGGTGAACTACCCCTGATCATCCATGCCAACCGGGTGCGTCAAATAGAAACGGCAGTACACTGGTCTCGGAAACAGAACATCAGGATGATCTTAGCCGATGGTCGTGATTCCTGGCGGGTCACTGACCTGTTGAAGAAATACGAGATTCCAGTCATTATCGGCGGAGTACATTCTCTCCCTTACCGCCGCTGGGAAGATTACGATACACCTTATACTACACCATTAAAACTTTATCAAGCTGGGGTACTATATTGCATATCTATGTCACGTGGATTTTTTGTAGCTGCACATGTGCGCAACCTCCCTTATCAAGCTGCTACAGCAGCCGCCTACGGACTCCCCAAGGACGAGGCGCTGAAGTCCATTACACTCTACCCAGCCCAGATCCTGGGCATTGCTGACCGTATCGGCTCGCTCGAACCAGGGAAGGACGCCACACTGATTATCACAGATGGCGACCCGCTGGAGATCACCACGCAAGTTGAGATGGAGTTCATCCAGGGCAGGCTGATAGACCTCTCCGATCGACATAAAATGCTATACGCCAAGTATCAGGAGAAGTACCGGCAGCTGAAGTTGATTAAATAATTTTTTTAGATCAGTCCTGACCATAAACGAAATTATTTGAACTTTTTATACACCTGGATATGTTTACCCAACATGACTAAATGTAATATTTGTTCATCAACCTTAAAAATGAGCAACCAATCATTTTTTATATGAAAAGATTTAAAATCCTTCAAGTCTCCATTTAATGGATGTCTTTTATATTTTTTGTCTATTACTTCCTGACCTAGATTCAAGTAGTAAATGTTCTGAGATGAATCAGATAATAGCAGGAAGAGAATATTCTCCTCAGAGACTTATTCCCAGCAGCATTCTTATCTGAACATGGGGTTTACCTTCAGGGACTTCACCCAGAGAAAAGGCCGACCCCAAGGTTACCCAAAATCTTTCGGTACCGTGGGCAAGTACCGGTCCCAGATAGTGAACATCTGCACTCCCTTTAGCTTCCAAGCCTACATCCAGTAAATCTCCTAACTGATATCCAAGTCCCACGGCATATTCTGGCTCCAGTTCCCATTCATCATGCTCCCGCTTCATCTCAAGAACAGGATTGAGGGCAATGTTAAATCCTCCCAAATCTCGGGCAAGAATAAGCTTGAATTCCAGGGTAGGCTCGGAGATTCGGGGTTTGCCCAGGTACTCCACATAAGCTATTGGATCAAAAAGGTATTTCCCTTTTTCTCCAAAACGGTAACGTGCCCTGAGTTTAAAACCGATATATCGTAACGCATCGTCAGGTTGTTGTTCCAAAACATGATAAATTCCCATATCGAATCGGTCGTTCATGCCTACTTCCAGCTCCAGTTGGTGTTCAATTGATGCTATTTCACTGGAATCATCAGGTAAGATCAGTGTAAAATAGCTTTCTAATTCTGCCTCGCCGGCTGGCATGGTTTGATATTCATATGTCCAGACAAATAATCGTTGGTCTGCCTGACCTAGAGATAAAATACCAAGAATTATTAGTTCTGATAGTAACATCCATCTTTTTCCCATTTCCTATATCTCCTGTTTTAAGAAGTTCAGTCAAAAAGAATATCTTTATATTATTGAGACTCAATCTCATTAGTATTTTAGTTATTATATAGTTAAAAGCAAAGTTATTTATCATTCAACTGACATCGTGCCCCGATTACCCTTGCACTGAAATGTAATTAAATCGTAAACTCCTCTAAACTGACTGGTCGGTTTAGAACTATTATGACAGAAATATCAAAAGAAGAAGCTCGCAAAAACCAGATACTGGACGCCGCTTTAGAGGTGGTCGTCAAAAAGGGTTATGCCGATTGTCGAATGGATGACATCGTAAAAGTCTCAGGTTTGAGTAAGGGTACCATCTACTGGTATTACAAGTCTAAAAAGGAGGTTTTCCTCTCTCTCATCAATCATTGGGTAAGCAAATTCGGTGTAACCCTGAACCATATCGTTCAGGAGGACCTTTCAGCTTCAGACCAACTTCGTCAGCTGTTCTCTTTTTTTCTGGATATCTCTGAGAAAAACCCTGAAGTATTAAATGCCGAATTAGAGTTTTGGGCTCTCGCCAGTCGAGATCAGGATTTCCTTAATAAAACTCAAAAGATTTATCACGAACTGATGGAGTTTATTGAAGCAATTGTAGCTAACGGAGTAGAAACCGGAGAATTTAAAAATTTAGACGTTAAGGTTGCGGCGCTATCGATTATGGTAAATGTTGAAGGCATCATCTGGTTCACATTTTTTGATGTAGATGGTATTCAAACCAGCCATTATATCGAAACTATCACCGATTTTATTCTCGCAGGACTGACCAGAAAACCAAGAGGAAAAATCAATGAATAAGGTGACATCAAATGCCCCCACCGGTGGAACCTTTTTACTGAATCGTGTAACCACTCAGCCTATTTTCACCCGGGAGCAATTCAGCGAAGAGCACCGAGAAATCGAAAATCTGACTAAAGAGTTTTGCCTCAAGGAGATACTTCCAAAAGTTCTGGAGATTGAAAAACATGATCAAGAGTTGTCTCATAACCTCATTAAAGAGATGGGTGAACTGGGACTTCTTTCCATAGATATTCCAGAAAAGTATGGTGGTCTGGAGATGGATAAAATTACAGGCATCGTAGTTGCCGAAGCTATGAGATATGGCGGATCGAGTTCTTTCACTACCACCTACTCCGTACAGACAGGAATAGGTATGCTACCCATTGTCTGGTTTGGTACAGATTCCCAAAAGGAGAATTACTTACCTAAACTCTCCAGCGGAGAGTGGATAGGTGCCTATGCTCTCACTGAGCCAGGGGCTGGATCTGATGCTTTATCCGGTAAGACGACTGCTATTAAAAGTGATGATGGGAAGTACTATATACTTAATGGTGAAAAACAGTTCATCTCGAATGGTGAATGGGCGCAAGTCTTTACTGTTTTTGCCCAAGTGGATGGTACCAGGTTTTCTGCATTCATCGTAGAGCCCAATACTCCCGGATTTGAGATTGGAGCTGAGGAGCATAAGTTAGGTGTAAAGGGAAGTTCCACAGTATCTTTGAAGTTTAACGAGGTTAAAATCCCAGCCGAAAATCTCTTAGGTGAGGTTGGTAGTGGGGCCACCATTGCTTTCAATGCTTTAAACGCCGGCCGATTGAAACTAGGCGCTTCAGCACTAGGCGGAAGTAAGGGAATCATTGAAAAGGCTACGGAATATGCGCTACAGCGACGGCAATTTGGCCAGTCGATTGCCTATTTCGACATTATCCGCAAATATATCGCCGATATGACCGTCAGGACCTACGCCCTGGATAGCATTGTTTACCGCACAATTGGCGATATAGATGCCTCTATTGCTGAATTGGATCACGATAATAGCAATTTCTATCTGATGATGGGGGAAGCAATGGAACGTTTTGCCATTGAATCCTCCATGGTCAAAGTTTATGGCAGTGAAACGTTAGGTTTCTGTGCTGATCTCGGCATTCAGATACTGGGCGGCTACGGTTTCATCGAAGAATACCCCATGGCTCGAATTTATCGCGATACTCGGATTGATCGCATCTGGGAAGGCAGTAATGAAATCAACCGCCAGATTATTACCGGTTACCTCATGAAAAAGACCTTATTAGAAGAAATTCCCTTGCGGGAAAAAATAAAATCTGTCCAAGAATTCTTAACTGTTGAAACTGCTGAAGTCAGCAATCACCCTTTAGATTACCAGATAGCTGTGATCGAAAGTGGTAAATATCTAATGCTCTATGTTTTTGACGAAGCCTTAAAAGAGTTTGGACAAGACCTGAAACACGAACAGCAACTGGGCGAACTGCTGGCTAACGCCTTCATGGACCTCTATCTGGCTGACAGTACAGTGGCACGAGTCGTGCAGATAGGAAAAATGGAGAGCTATGATCCTATTCTGGTCGCAATCGCGCGGACCTTTACAGCAGAAATGGCATTACGGTTATTAAATGGAGCTCTCACCGGATTGAATGACATTTATCATGGTCATCTCCCTGAAGCCGTTATTGATTCGTTACGGAAGTTTCAGGTAAGATTGCTCCCCAGTACAGATGTGACAGCTATGAAGCGACGAATCGCCAACTACATATACTATCGAAAAACATACCCATATTAGGAGGAAAAATGAACCTGTTGAAGAAAAACAAAAGCAAAAATAGAACACAATCAAGAAAAGACAAACCTGTTGTTTTGCTTGATTTTGATATTGATCAATTCCTACTCAATAGAGAAATACGTCAACATAAAAACAAGAGTTAGCTATGCCCAGAGCTGTCATAATTGATGCGGTTCGCTCTCCGATTGGAGTAAAACGAGGGCAGATGCCGAACCATATTCGAAGCGATGATTTAACCGCTCAGGTCATCAGAGCACTTTTAGATCGAAACCCAAATTTCTCACCAACATTTGTAGAAGACGTGGTACTGGGGTGTGCTTTCCCAGAGGGACCACAAGGGATGCTCATGGCTCGAGCTGTGGCGATCCTCGCCGGAATCCCCAAGGAAGCAGGTGGAAAGGTAGTCAACCGGTTTTGTGGTTCATCTATGGATGCTTTGCACCAGCTTAGTCAGGCTATTATAGCTGGTGACATTGAAGCAGGCATCGCCGCTGGAGCTGAAGATATGTTCGGCGTCCCTATGGGTGGTTTCGTCCCCGACTTCCATCCGGAATTAGCAGATAGGGATTTCTACATTGGTATGGGAGAGACCGCAGAAAATCTCGCCCAAGCGGGTAATATCTCCCGAGAAGATCAGGACAGCTTCGCCATCGCTTCTCACCAAAAGGCTTTGTCAGCCTGGGATAGTGGTAAGTTTGACAACGAAATAGTACCTGTCACCCTTGATGACGGAACTATTATCTCCAAAGACGAAGGTCCCCTGGAACCAAACGAAGAGAAAATTCGATCTCTTAAACCTGCCTTTTTGGAAGACGGAACGGTGACAGCAGCTTCCAGTTCACCCCTCTCGGTAGGAGCTGTGGCCGCCATTATCTGCAGCGAAGAATTCGCCAGAGTACACAACTTAACCATTAGAGCAGAAATCATCTCCCGGGCTATTGCTGGAGTTGAGTGGGAAGAGATGGGTAAGGGACCCATTCCAGCCACTAAAAAAGCACTGGAAAAAGCTGGGATTACTTTCGATGATATTGATGCAATCGAACTCAATGAAGCCTTTGCTGCACAATCACTGTATGTTATCCGGGAAGGAAATTTTCCCGCTAAAAAAGTCAATTTCAATGGTGGCGCCGTTGCCCTGGGACATCCCTTAGGTTGCTCTGGTCTGCGAATCATCACTACCCTCTTGAATGTCCTGGAGCAGAAAAATGGCAAGTTGGGATTAGCCACCATGTGCATCGGAACTGGACAGGGTATAGCTACGGTTATTAAAAGAAGAAAAAGTAGTGAAATGGAACGGGGTGAACGGTAACTGTGAGTTGTGAAGAATAATTCAAACTTGGACTTGATGTACGGTACCTTGCTTCGCTCTTGAGGTGAGTAGTAATAAGTAAGAAGGGAAAAGGAAGATTGATGTACAAAGCAATAAATAAGGTAGCTGTTTTAGGTGCTGGGACAATGGGCGCTCAGATTGCTGGTCATTGTGCTAACGCTGGTATCCCTGCTCTAATGTACGACCTTAACGATGAGCTTGTACAAAATGGGCTAAACGTACTCACTTCCCTAAAGCCTGCCCCACTCTATGACAAGAAGAATGTAACGCTTGTCGAAGGATGTACCTATGATAGAGATCTGGAAAAACTAGCTGAGGCGGATTGGATCGTGGAAGCCGTAGCAGAAAATATGGAGATCAAACATAAAGTCTTCCAGAATATAACTCCCCATGTTAAAGACAAGGTCATCTTGAGCACAAACACTTCTGGGCTCTCTGTTCATGGGATCGCCGAAGCATTGCCGGAAAACCTGCGAAAACGATTTTTACTCACTCACTTTTTCAATCCTCCCCGTTACCTGCGTCTGGTGGAGATTGTTACTGATCTGGCAGAAGATAACGTAATTAAGACTATGGTTACTTTCCTGGAGGATGTTCTAGGTAAGGGTCTGGTTTATGCCAAGGATACACCCAATTTCATTGCCAATAGAATCGGTGTTTATGGGTTGATGGCTGCGCTGAAACTTACTGAGGAGATGGCTCTTACTGTGGAAGAGGTTGACAAACTGACCGGTACGATTGTTGGGAGACCCAAGAGCGCTACTTTTCGCACGGCGGATGTAGTTGGATTGGATATCCTCAGTCACGTAGCTAACACCTCCTTTGAACTTGGTAAAGAGGACGAAGAGCGTGAGATGTTCAAGATTCCTGATGTTTTGGCAAAGCTGGTGCAGGATGGTCGTCTGGGACAGAAAACGAAAGCAGGGTTTTATCAAAAGACCGACGAAGGAATCCTGACACTGGATTTTAATACAATGGATTACGTACCCCAGAAACGGATTCGCTTCGATGGGTTCCGATTGGCTAAGGAACAGTCCCTTCTATCGGGTAAAATAAAAGCGCTGGCATGGAGTGACGACAAAGCAGGAAAGTTCTTCTGGGAACTCCTTTCCCGAACACTCATCTACTCCGCCAACCGGATACCTGAGATATCTGATGATATCATCAATGTGGACAACGCTATGAAATGGGGTTTTGGATGGGACATCGGTCCCTTCGAAACCTGGGATGTTATCGGTGTAGAAGAGTCTATGCACCGCATGAAGGAGGAAGGAAAATCTGTACCATCCTGGGTAGCAGAAATGATCGCCTCAGGACGTAATTCCTTTTACGCGATTGACCAGGGAGTAAAAACTTTTTACAGCATTGTTGACCTGGCTCCTGTTGAAGTTCCCCTGAATAATAAATCCATCAATCTCTCTTTGATTAAGTCAAAAGGCAATGTGGTCAAGAAAGATTGGAGTGCCTCGCTAATAGATTTAGGTGATGGTATTCTAAATGTAGAATTCCACTCTATCTTGCAACCAGTGATGAATCCTATTGACACCTCGGTCGCAGAGACGATTAATGACGGTCTAGATCTGGTGGAAGTTGGTAAATACAAGGCTCTGATCCTTAATCACAACGGTGCTAATTTTTGCGCCGGTGCCAACTTGAAGTTAATCCTGCAGTTCTGTGAAGACGCCCATTGGGATAAGCTTAATGGAATTATCAAGCTGCTTCAAAACCTCACCCAACGCATGCGATTCATCAATGCCCCGGTAGTTGTTGCTCCCTTTGGTCTGGCTCTTGGAGGTGGTTATGAACTGATGGGTCCTGCTGACAAAAGAGTCGCTGCAGCTGAACTCTATTGTGGTTTGGTAGAAGTAGGAGTGGGGCTCATACCAGGTGCTGCGGGAAATCTCCGTATTATTCTTCACCTGACTGACGACGGTCCGAAGAAATTATCACCTTTCCAGATTTCGCAACAGGCCCTGGAGACGATTGGTTTTGCTAAAGTTGCCACTTCTGCCACCCATGCTAAAAAACTTCACTATCTCCGTCCGGATGACGAAATCGTGCTCAACAGAGAGCATCTTCTCCACCGGGCCAAGCAGGTTGCCCTGGAGATGATTGACAACTATCAACCCCCTTCCTACCGGGACGATATTAAGCTTGCTGGAAAAGGGGGACGCACAGCGATGAAGGTAACTCTGAAGGGATTCAAACTGCAGGGAAAGATATCTGCTCATGATGAGTTTATCGCCAGGAAACTGGCCTATGTAGTTACCGGTGGAGATAAAGGGGGTCCCACCAAACCTGTTGATGAACAATATCTCCTCGACATCGAACGGGAGGTGTTTCTATCACTCTGCGGTGAAGAGAAGACACACGACCGTATCCGGTACATGTTGAAAAAAGGGAAACCGCTTAGGAATTAATCTGGTAATTAGCAAGTGGTAAGCAGATCGGAATAGAAAATACTAAACTAGAAAATTATTTCAATTTAAGGGCTTTCACCCTGACCCTCCACTGATGGCTCCATCTGAAAGCCCACACCGCTCCAGCTTCATGCTGCTGGAGCGGTTTTCTTTTCAACACTCATTTGCATAGATTAAGTTTGTGATGATAATTTCAACTGAATATGAATAAAGAACAAATATATCATAAGATCAACAAAACCGTAAAGGCCTTATCGGGCAACGAAGGCAAGTATGAGCTGGATGAGACGGGCTGGATGGCTGTCATCAGTTGGGCAATCAAACACTTCTTCCCTCATTTCATTTTTGTAGGTTTCTATCGTGTTACCCAGCCAGACCACCTAACTATCGGACCCTACCAGGGAGATGTTCTGGCCTGTGGAACCATACCGTTTGGTAAAGGTGTCTGCGGTACGGCAGCAGAATCAGGAGAAATAATTATTGTGGATGACGTAGGTCAGTTTCCCGGTTATATCTCCTGCGATGATAAGACAGTATCTGAGATTGTAATACCCATCAAGCGAAATGGCAAAGTAACGGCAGTCCTGGACATTGATGCTAAAGAAAAGGGGGTGTTTGATGAGGTTGATAAGAAAAATCTCCAGAATCTCTGTATTCAAGTCTTCATAAATTAATTTACTCATATGGAAAACAACTCCCCCAACACTTCCCCAGCTTTCCCCCTAATCACCCGATCAAATAACCCGCTCTGATCCGAAGGTTCAGGATTGATTTCCACCAGTAGAGCACCTGCAGTTTTAGCCAGTTGTGGGTAACCAGCAGCGGGCCATACCACACCGGATGTGCCGATAGAGATGAACAGATTTGCCTTGGAAATACCTTCATCGGCTTGTCGTAAAGTGTCGGGATTTAGGTAATCACTGAACCATATTACATCCGGTCGAAGCCAGGCACCGCAGTCACATTTACGTGAAGAGTACGGTCCGGGATTAGTGTCCTCACGAACAACTCCTTCCTGCTCACAGCGTACCCGCCAGATACTGCCGTGAAGTTCGATCACTTTTCGGGAGCCGGCCCGCTGATGCATACCGTCAATGTTTTGCGTGACCACAGATACATCCGGATGATTCTGTTCAAGCTGGGCAATCACCTCGTGCCCAGAGTGGGGATTACACTTCAGCGCTTCCTTCCGCCGCTCATCGTGGAAGTCGAACACTTTCTCTGGATTTCGCTCCCACGCCTCTTGACAGGCATAATCTTCCCACCGGTACTCATGCCAGATACCGCCTGAACCGCGATACGTCGGCACTCCCGATTCTGCTGACATTCCCGCTCCGGTGAAAAAGACAATACGATCGTAGTCGGTGTGGTCTATGGGTGTTATATTCAAAACTATTCAATTCTCCCTGTTAATCAAATTAACAATGACTTTCACAATAAGCTCTTTTTCTTCCGGGTTACTTTGGGCTACCATCAGTGTGAGGGCTACTAGAGCGTTATCAGCAATCCGTTTGCTACCATCTTTCCGATAAAGGCAACTATTTCGGTCGAGAAACCAGAGAAAGATGGAGGCGCCGATCCGTTTATTCCCGTCGACAAAGGGGTGATTCTTGATAACAAAGTAAAGCAGGTGTGCCGCTTTCTCCTAAACGCTGGGGTAGGCGTCTTTGCCTCCCACCGTCTGGTAGATTGATCTCAGCGAACCTCTAAGCGAATCGTCCTTTTCCAAACCAAATAGCCCCACCTCTTCTCCAGACTTCTTTAATTGAGCCGATATTTCATCAATGCTTCTTCTAGCGGTTTCATAATCGAGAACAAACTTGACCTCCTCGTGAGTATCCTGAATGGTCAGACTTCGACGATCAAAATCATCCAGGGTCTTCAGACCATAGGCATAATCGGAAATGACCTGCAGCAATCCCCGGGTTTCGTCCTGAGAAAGCTGCCTAGTTTCGGCTACTGACTGTATCAGTTTTATACTCTGGGTCAATTCATCGAGTCCCCGTTCCCGTTCCTGCAGCCTCTGTTTATTCAGCGCGTAACCCTTCATAGTATACTCACGGAGGACGTTGGTCGCCCAGATGCGGAATTGGGTACCCCGCTTTGATTTAACGCGGTATCCTACCGATATAATGACATCCTAATTATATGAATTCACGGATCGTCTTACCTGCCGATTACCCTCCTGTTGAACTATAAGGGATTTCCTTATAGTTGCTTTTTTGGATAGCTCGCGTTCTGAATAGATATTCCGGATATGTTCGTTAATTGTCATTACATTCTTATCGAATAATTCTGACATTTGACGTTGAGATAGCCAAACAGTGTCTTCTGCTACACGCACCTCAAGTGTTGGCGCTTTCCCCTTTTGCTTGTAAATGACAATATCTGTCTGTTTATCCACCATAGATTTTCCCCATACTTCAAACCCAATATTCAGGTTCTATCGAATCCTCCCTTATACTTTCGAACTATCAAGTATTCCTCAGAAGTCCACCTACTCTCAAGTTCTCCTTCTTTGAAACGTTGTTGATGTGGAGGCTTATTATCTGTGTTGTCTGTTGAAATGGGAGAGGTATTCATATTAAAGCAAATTTAGCCACGGATGTACACAGATAAACAAGGATTCAATACTCTGCCCAAATCACCATGGAATCTCTGATCCATCGTATCCTAGGAAGCTCCCTCCATCATCAATACCAGCAGTATCAATGACCTGCACCATCCCACTTACCGACTCCTCAATGCTGAGGAGAGCACTGGCCCCTCCCATATCGGTCCGTACCCAGCCGGGATGAATAGCAAAGACGACGACACCGACTCCAGCCAGCTCCAAGTGGAGGTTCTTCGTGGCCATGTTGAGAGCTGCCTTACTCATTCTGTAATCATAGTAACCACCAGAAGTATTATCAGTAATAGAACCCATTCGGGAAGTAACGTTCACCACTTTAGACCCCTTCGCCAAGTGCGTCTTTAGTTGTTTTGTTAACAGCACAGGACCAATGGCATTCGTAGAGTATGTACGGATAAGGTCGTCAAATGAGGGAAGTTCAGCACTGGTATCCTCGCCCACCCCTGCGTTATTGATTAGAATATCCAGTCGATTTACTAGCTCCCTGACTCTGCTTGCGGCTTCTGAAATAGACCCAGGATCAGCCACATCTATCCGAAGAATATGTTCCTTGGGAACCAGTTCCTTTAATTCGACGGCTCGTTCAGGAATACGACACCCAGCAATAATGTTGTCACCACGGTTCGCATAGTGCTGTACAAATCCCAATCCAAGCCCACGGTTTGCGCCAGTAATGAAAATGTTCATCTGACTTTCATGTGTTATTTCTTCAGCTGAATTCCCAGCTCGTCAAGCTGCTCTTTAGCAACTTCGCTGGGTGAACCGTCCATAAGACTGAGGGCGCTTGTGGTCTTGGGGAAGGCGATAACGTCCCGGATCTGGTGAGTCCCTGCCAAAAGCATAACGAAGCGGTCGTACCCGAAAGCAATGCCGCCGTGAGGCGGAGCACCGTAAGTAAGCGCCTCCAGTAAAAAACCGAACTTTTCATTGGCTTCCTCTTTCGACATGCCCAAGATTTCAAAGATCTTCATCTGTACCTTGGGATTGTGATTCCTGATGGAGCCGCCGGCTATTTCATAGCCATTGATGACCAAGTCGTAGGCTCGAGATTTCACTGCTCCGGGATCACTCTCCAACAGCTCCATATCTTCCTCCCGAGGTGAGGTAAACGGATGGTGCAGAAAGGTCCACTGCCCGGTCTTCTCGTCCTTCTCGAACTGAGGGAATTCCGTTATCCAGACAGGCTGATAGTCATCATTGGAAATCAGGTTATCTCTTTTGGCAATCTCCAACCGGAGTACTCCCATGGTCGCTAGAACTGAGGAATGTTCCCCTGCCGCTGTCAGAATGAGAGCGCCATCCTTTAGCTTCAGATCAGAGATAATCTTCTGCTGCAATTCCTTGCCAAAAAACTTGCTCATACCTCCGGTAAACTCACCGGCTTGAAGACGCATCCAGAACAATCCTCCCAGCGCAGATTTTCCCTCCTGAGCAGAGTAGTCCTTCACAAAATCTGTAAGCCCGTCTATCACTTTCCGCGAGTAGCCACTGCCGTTATCGATGACAATCGTCTTAACGCATTCTGCATCGTGCATCGCTTTAAACTCAGAAGCGGCGCCGTATTCCGCAAAATCTATCAGCGGTAAGCCGAAACGAATATCCGGCCTGTCCGTACCGTACATCTCCAACGCTTCTTCGTAAGCCATCACAGGAAACCCTTCAGGCAGTTCCACATCTATCACTTCCCGGAAGACATGCCGGACAAGGCCTTCCACAGCCTCCCGGATATCGTCCTCATCAATGAACGACATCTCCAGATCGATCTGAGTAAACTCAGGCTGGCGATCCGCACGCAGGTCTTCATCCCGGAAACACCTGACGATCTGAAAGTAACGATCAAATCCGGAGATCATTAGCAGCTGTTTGTAAGTCTGCGGTGATTGCGGCAGTGCATAGAACCTCCCCTTGTGAATACGGCTCGGCACCAGGTAGTCCCGGGCTCCCTCGGGAGTAGAACGCATGAGAAACGGGGTTTCTATCTCTATGAAATTTCTACTGGAAAGGTAGGTTCGTACCGCCTGTGATGCTCGGTGACGTATATCCATATAGTATTGTAATTCTTTGGTGCGGAGTTCCAAATAACGATATTTCAAACGAAAATCCTCCGTGGCACTTTCCCGATCACTGACTACAAATGGCAGGGGGGCCGCTTCATTCAATAGCTCGATTTCTTCGACCTCCACTTCAATCTCTCCCGTTAGCAAGTCGCTTTTTACCGCCCCCTCCTTACGGGAGTGTACTTGACCTTTAATAGAGATGACATCTTCCATGGAGAGCTTTCGCCCAAGTTGAAATTGATCCGGATGAGATTCTTCATTAAAAGTTATTTGGGTTCTTCCAAAACGATCTCGAATATCCACAAAGATTAGACCCCCATGATCTCTGGTGGTAGCAACCCAACCATTCAAACAGACTTGACTACCGATGTCTGATGAACGAAGTTCACCACAGGTGTGAGTACGCTTGAACATATCAAAATTTGTCTCTGCAGGATAAAAAGACGAAGGAGTTTCTCAGTGAGATGATCTGCCCTCTCTGGGTTCAGCCCCTTCGAGCAACTTTAAGACGATTTTCAGCTCGATTAAGTTTAGCCCTGGCTTGTTGAATGTCTTCATCTCCCTGAGCCAAACGTTCTCTGGCTTTATTACGTGCTGATTCCGCCCTGGTTACATCTATTTCATCAGAACGCTCTGCTGTCTCCACCAATAACTCTACTTTATCGTCAGAGATTTCAGCAAACCCACCACTGGTAGCAAAGAAGATATCCTGGCCATCCTTCGTAATTTTGATTTCCCCCATACGCAGAGCAATTAGAGCAGGAATATGTCCGCCCATGACGCCAAACAGACCGTCCATCCCCGGACAGCGAACATAAGTTACATCTCCTGTATCCAGGAACTTAGTGGGAGTAACAATTTCCAATTGAAATGCCTTCATTAGTTGGCTATACTTTTCGCTTTATCCTTAGCTTCATCAATTGTCCCCACATAAGCGAAGGCGTTTTCGGGTAGATCGTCAACTTCACCCTTCAGTATAGCTTCAAAGCCTGACACCGTATCTTCCAAAGAAACATAGCGTCCCTTTACACCGGTGAACTGCTCAGCAACGAAGAACGGTTGCGACATGAACTTCTGGATTCGTCTGGCGCGAGCGACAGCCAGCTTATCTTCATCAGACAGTTCATCCATTCCTAGAATAGCTATTATATCTTGTAATTCCTTATACTTCTGTAATACAGACTGCACAGACCGAGCCACACGATAATGCCGCTCCCCTAAAATTCGCTTATCTAATATTCGGGAAGTAGATGTAAGAGGATCCACAGCAGGATAGATACCCAGCTCTGCTATTTTCCTCTCCAGGACCGTTGTAGCATCAAGATGAGCAAAACTAGTAGCCGGTGCTGGATCTGTGAGATCATCTGCAGGTACATAAATCGCCTGCACGGAGGTTACTGATCCCTTGCGAGTAGAAGTAATTCGCTCCTGCAACTCCCCCATTTCAGTAGCCAATGTGGGCTGGTATCCAACCGCTGAAGGCATTCGTCCCAGTAAAGCTGATACCTCAGAACCGGCTTGGGTAAACCGGAAAATGTTATCGATAAAAAGTAGAACATCGCGCCCTTCCTCATCCCGGAAATATTCTGCCATGGCCAGTCCTGAAAGTCCTACCCGTAAACGAGCCCCTGGCGGCTCATTCATTTGCCCGAAAACCATACAAGTCTTATCAATGACACCCGATTCCTTCATTTCCAGATAGAGATCATTTCCCTCACGGGTTCGTTCCCCGACACCCGAGAAAACAGAATAGCCGCCATGTTCTGTGGCAATATTGTGAATCAACTCCTGAATAAGTACTGTCTTACCTACACCTGCGCCTCCAAAAAGACCCGTTTTGCCACCTTTCGTATAGGGTTCCATCAAGTCCACTACTTTGATCCCTGTTTCCAGAACTTCCTGAGAAGTGGAGAGATCCTCATGTTTGGGTGCAGGTCTATGGATGGGGTATCGTTTTTTAGTCCGGGGTGGAGGCATATCATCTATGGGATTCCCCAAGACGTCAAACAGTCGACCTAAGGTTTCTGGACCCACAGGCATGGAGATCGGTTGACCCGTATCTACTACTTCGTGTCCCCTGGCCAGACCGTCAGTAGAGTCCATGGCCACGGTTCTCACACTGGCATCTCCCAAGTGTTGGGCTACCTCGAGAACCAACTTAGAAGAACGATCTCTCTCAATTTCCAGTGCATTGTAAATTTCAGGTAGATTGCCATCTTCAAAAACAACATCTACCACTGCTCCCATAATCTGTGATACTTTCCCTATTGACATTATCCTTTCCTTGTACTCATGATTATAAATACTTGCTCAGATGTAAATCAATTCTAACGTGCTTTAAGTGCTTCTGCTCCACTGACGATTTCCAGTACTTCTTTAGTAATGGCAGCCTGTCTTAGTTGGTTGAACTCCAGTTTCAAATCATGAATCAATTCACCAGCATTTTCTGTGGCATTATCCATGGCCACCATACGAGCTGCCTGTTCACTGGCAAAAGATTCTAAAAGGTACTTCCACATCTCAACATTCAAATGCCGCGGAATCAGGGAGCATACCAGCTCATCCTTGGAAGGTTCATACAGTCTTTCGCTTTGGATATGCATGTCACCCTCATAAACCAGAGGGAGAAGTCTTTCCACCCTTATTTCCTGTTTTCCCACACTTCTAAACCAATTAAAAATAACTCGAACCTCATCAACTTTACCAGTTACGAATTGTTCGAGGATATTATCACAAAACTCCATGGCATGGTTGAATCTGAGTTCATTCCAGAAGTTGGCATGATAGGTTATGACATTATAATCCCGTTTCTGAAAATAATCTCGCCCCCGTCGTCCAATACAAATCAGGTCAGTCGATTCTCTACCAAAAGCGTTAATTTCCTCTTCAGCCCGACGGATAATACTGGAGTTGAATGAGCCGGCGAGTCCCCGATCAGACGTGAATAATACCAGGGCAACTCTCTTTACTTCACGGACATCTAAAAGTGGCAGAAGCGAACGGTCCACATCTGGAAGGAGTGAATGGATAACTTGACTTAGACGGGCTTCATAAGGACGGGCTTGTTCCATGCGCTCCTGAGCCCTCCGCAGTTTCGCTGCAGCTACCATCTTCATAGCTCTCGTTACCTGTTGAATATTCTGCACAGATTTTATGCGGCTACGAATATCTTTCAGATTAGCCATTTATGCGACAGCAAATCCTGATTTAAATTCGGTCACTGCTTTTTCAAGAGTATTCTCGCTCTCTGCAGTCATCTCACCGGAAACTTCAAGCTCAGAAAGAACATCTCCATAGTTCGCCTCCATGAAGGAGTAAAAACCCTCTTCAAATTCAACTACCTTGTCAAGGGGAATATCATCAAGAAACCCTTTATTACCTGCCCAAATGATGATCACTTGATTTGGTACTGGAACCGGTGCATACTGATCCTGTTTCAGGATTTCCACCATCCTTTGTCCTCTTGTGAGCTGCGCCAGTGTGTTCTTATCCAAATCCGAACCAAATTTAGCAAACGCCTCCAGCTCTCGGAATTGTGCCAGGTCAAGGCGTAACATTCCGGCTACCTTCTTCATTCCCTTAATCTGAGCATTACCACCTACTCGAGAGACTGATAATCCTACATCGATGGCAGGGCGTACTCCTGCATTGAACAACCCGGTCTCCAAATAAATCTGACCATCGGTGATTGAGATAACATTTGTAGGAATATACGCCGATACGTCCCCTTCCTGGGTCTCGATGATAGGCAGTGCTGTAAGTGATCCACCACCGAGTTCATCCTGCAGTTTACTGGCCCGTTCCAATAACCTGCTGTGCAGATAAAAAACATCACCAGGATACGCCTCTCTGCCGGGAGGTCTTCTTAACAAAAGGGACATCTGCCGATAGGCCCAGGCATGTTTAGATAGATCATCATAGATTACCAGGGCATGCCGACCATTATCTCGGAAATATTCCCCAATGGAGCAGCCCGAATAAGGTGCTATATACTGCAAGGGAGAAGGTTCGGAAGCACTGGCCGCTACGACGGTTGTGTACTCCATAGCACCATAAGACTCCAGCTTGGCTACCACCTGGGCAACCGTAGATGCCTTTTGGCCAATGGCAACATAAACGCAGTAAACAGGGGCATCAGTCTTATGAGTATTCTTCTGATTAATAATGGTGTCCACGGCGATGGCGGTTTTACCCGTCTGCCGGTCTCCAATAATCAGTTCCCGCTGTCCACGACCGATTGGAATCATACTGTCAATGGCCTTAAGTCCTGTCTGAAGAGGTTCTTTTACAGGTTGACGGGCTAAAACACCTAAAGCTTTACGCTCAATAGGTAAACTTTCGGTAGCATCGATAGGTCCTTTCCCATCAATGGGTTGCCCTAAGGGACTCACTACCCGACCTAATAGTGCTTCGCCTACAGGGATCTCAACTACCCGACCAGTCCTCTTAGCTATGTCACCTTCTTTAACCAGATGACTTTCCCCGAAAAGGACCAGACCGACATTATCTTCCTCCAGGTTAAGAGCCATACCGAAAACATCATTAGGTAATTCCACCAATTCGGTGCTAACCACATTCTCAAGACCGCTGATTCTGGCCACTCCATCACCCACTTCCAGAACTTCACCCACCTCAGCAACATCAACTGAAATGTCAAATTTCTCGATCTCCCTGATCAGGAGGTCCCTGATTTCATTTGTATTAATATCCATTATTACATAGTCCTATTACTGCTTGATAGTTAGTTCTCGCTTGAGCGACTGTAATTTCCCCTTAATGGAGCCATCAATAAAAAGATTCCCAATGCGTAGTTTTAATCCACCTAACAAATCAGGATTCACTTTTGCTGTAAACTCCACCGTTTTTTTCCGACCTCCAGTTAATAAACTTCTCCTTATGGAGTTAAATTCTTCCTCAGAAAGGGGGGTAGCCGAAAAAGCGACCGCTTTCAGAATCTGTAATTCAGTACTTCTCATCACCTCAAATTGTCGCACTATATCTGTCAAAAGATTTTGCTCTCGCTTTTCAGCTAAGATGCAAAACAAGGTCCTGACCAAAGGATGACATGCCTCGCCTAAAATCGTATTGAGAATAGCCATCCTTTGATTGGATCCAAGTCGATGACTATAAAAGAAAACCCTGAAAGTCGCCTCTTTTTTAACCAGATTTTTCAAGAGCAACAAAGAA
The DNA here is from genome assembly GCA_046861645.1 of Fidelibacterota bacterium. GTDB lineage: Bacteria > Fidelibacterota > Marinisomatia > Marinisomatales > UBA2128 > UBA2128. Next base: position 44,460 of record JBHHUM010000005.1, read on the forward strand.
TTGAATACCTCTGTGACAGTATCCATTTCACGGCTGACCGTCATTAAGACAGTAGTATAATGTTTAGCTTTCCGCTCTATCTTCACGAATGGCACCTACTTTGTTCAGGGAATCTTGTATGAGAGCCAAATTGTCTTCCTTACTGATATTACGTTTTAGAAGCTTCTCTGCCACCTTCAGCGAGAGATCTATCACATCTCGCTTGATCTCTTGGACCGCTCTATCTTTCTCTGCTTGAATCTGGGTTTTGGCATTTTGCACTAGAGCTTCTGCTTTATCCTTGGCCGCAGCGATAATTTCATCCTTTACTTTCTGGGCATTAACCTTAGTTCCTTCAAAGACTGACTGAGCGTCCTGTCTGGCCTTGGCTAAAATTTCCTCCGCTTCCTGTTGAACCTGTTCCAATCTCTGCTGAGCGAGATCGGCGTCCTCCAATGATTTGCGGATCTTTTCTTCCCGGCGTGTTAACGCTTCCAGCAGAGGCTTCCAGACAAATTTAGCTAAGACAGCCAATAGTACCAGGAAGGTGATAATCGACCAGATGAACAGACCTGGTTCTATGCGTACGAGAGGATTATCCATAATTAACCTCTTATCAAGTTGAAGGGTACGTTATTTCATTAAAACTATGAGCAGGCAAAATACCTCACCCAGGATAGCCACACCTTCGAGAAGAAAAAGGGGAAGGTTGATTGCAGCAGTTATTTGAGCTGCAGCTTCTGGTTGACGGGCAATTGATTCTGCTGCTGCAGCAGTAAATCTGCTGATTCCGTACCCTGCGGCAGATACTACCATGCCCAAACCGATTGCTGCACCAAAATAGTGCAGTGTTGAACCGCTTCCAGCTGCAGTAGCTTCCTCAGCCGTTTCGGCAGCAAAAGCAGGAGCTGCCATACCGAGCATAAAGACGACAACAACCGCAAGCATGATTAACCGTTTCATTTTTGTTCCTCCTTATTATCCGTGCTTAACAGTTTGATGGGTTTCTAATGATGGGGATGTATTGCCATCCCTACAAAGATTGAGGAAAGAAGAGTGAAAACATATGCCTGAATTAAAATCACAATGATTTCCAGTCCTGAAATAGCCACATTTAGTGGCACAGATACAAAAGCACCAGTAGCAATCCCAATGCTATTCCCAAACAACTCGCTGAAGATAAAAATAAATGACATGATGGAAAGAATGGCTATGTGACCTCCGGTCATATTAGCTGCTAAACGCATGGTTAGAGCAAACGGCTTTACAAACATGGCGATTATTTCTATCGGTACCAGAAGAAAATAGACACCGAAAGGGTGTCCCGCTGGGGCTAGATTTTTCCAGTGTCCAATAAATCCATGTTTAATACTACCCGCGGCAATGATAGCCATGAAAGTCACGGTAGCTAAACCAGCAGTTACATTGAAATTCCCGGTAGCTGTGGAACCCCCAGGAATCAGATCAAAAAGTGGGATCATTCCCAATGAATTCGTGGTTAAGATAAAGAAGAAAAAGGTAAGAATGAGGGGTGACCAACGTAGATTATCTTCTTTTCCTACATAGGGAATAACCACCTGTGTACGAATGAAATTCACCAGACTCTCCAAAGCATTAGATAAACCACTGGGTACGGGATATTTCTCCCTCCGGTAAATACGGGTACCCAGGTAGAATAGGGTAAAGACTACCAGAGCAGCAATCCAGAGCATGATGACATGCTTAGTGATAGAAAAATCAATCCCTAAAACTGAAGGAAGTGGAATCAGGGCTTCACTGTTAGAAACATGATGCAGTATGACGCCTCCTACCTCGTCCAGGACGCTGGAGTGCACAGTTATGGGAGTTTCTGAGGGGTTGATCATTATGTTTTATCTGATTTATGGCTAGAAAAGAATCGTTGAAAGTACAAAGCTTCCCCTATTTGAAGAAATATAAAAACCACACAAAAAGAAAAAACAAAAGCAGCAAAACTTACTTCAAATGAAGAAGCTATAATGATCAATGCAACAGCATAAAGAAAAAGCCTGATAATAAAAATCATAATGTTGGCACTGATGGCTTTCTGAGGTGATCGCTTGATCTTTTTTCTGATTATTGAAAAAGTTATGATATTAATAATAAAAGGTATGGACGCTCCAAGTAAGATGGATAGTAGGAAAAGGGACACTCTATCTTCTCAGGCTCACTCGTGCCAACTCCCAGATCCCCACTACCACCCCAAGGAGAAGTCCCCCTACCAGTATCCAAGGAGAGGTTCCCAACCATTGATCCAATAAATAACCCAGGAGCCCTAATCCTAAAATGGAACCAATTAACATATAGGAAGCACTCATATATGGACTGGATTGACGAACGATTTTTTGAAATGCTTCAAATACACGAGCAAAATAATTTTCATCGGGCAGGCTCACTTAATTCCCTGTAGCCAGATCATACCACATCCAAGGTATCAGAATCGCTGCCTGAAGGGGTATTAACAGTATCCAAATGTTCTCTTTTTATAGCTGAACTCTGACCTTCCTTCTTTAAGGGTACCAGGTCACATCTCCCTTCAAAATGGGCTCCCTCTTCAATGACGAGCTTACGATAAATGATGTCACCTTTTACCGTGGAATGTCCTCGTAGTACTACCTTACCGATGGTAGAGAGTTTTCCTTCAACTACCCCCCCAATAAAAGCATCTGATGCCATCACATCCCCTTTTACCAAAGCATCCCTGGCAACCCGTACCGATCCCTCTGTGTAGACATTACCATAAACCTTACCACAGATAATGGCGCCACCCTTTAATACCAAGTCTCCATGTATAACGGCGTCGGCGCCGATCATCGTCCCGACATGCTTCAAGCTGTCTTTAGCCATCAGTAGCCCCCAAAATATCATGATCTTGATACTGGACAATAAATCCTACCGGATCTACAGGTATGCCTTCCTTCCAAATTTCAAAATGCAAATGGGGACCCGTGGCATCCCCTGTCTCTCCCACCAGGGCAATGAGTTCACCCCTCTCCACCCGCTGGGGGGCTTCCACTAAGTTCTCATCATTGTGACCGTAGAGTGTGATATAACCGTCACCATGAGAGATTATGATAAGATGTCCAAATCCTAATGTCCATCCTGAAAAGACCACTAGACCTGATGCTGCTGCAAATATAGGTGATTTTTTCGGAGCAGCCACATCAACTCCTGTGTGACTCCCTTTCCAACTCCGGGAAGGCGGTACAAATTCCTGGGTTAAATACCCTGCCACAGGCATCGTAGTGGGGAGATTCTCTAATACACTGATAGGAATGCCGGAAAGCAAAATGGGTTCGGGTAAATCGGGTGAATTCAAATCAATGGGGATTTCTACATCAGGCCCTAGTACATTTTCGATATATCTTCGCATAGTTTTCAAATTTAGCAGTTCCCGTTCAAGCTCTGAAAGAACCCAGGTACGATCAGCTTTTAGGGATCGATTTTCAGCCATGAGTTCATCATAATTTACAGCCTTTGGAATGGCAAGAAAGCCGATAATAAACCCGGCAGCTATTACAACCAATCCTAAAATAAATAATATCCATAATTGCCACTTCGTGACCGAAAAATTACGACTGATTTCTCCCTCTTCCTGAACAAGTACAACGGTATATCGTTTCCTGGCCATTTCTCAAGAATCCATTTGGCACTTCAGGAGTTCAAATCAGATAGCAATTCCAAAAGACGATCTAGATCATCATCAGAATAGTATTCTATTTCTATACTCCCTCCCTTTGATTTCGGCTTTATAACTACCTTGGTACCTAAAAGAGAAATAAGTTCATCCTCAATACGCTGTAAAGATGCATTCTTTCTTTTTTTAGCTCGTTGTTTTCCTTTTATTGCACCGGATAGTATCCTACCCACCATCTCCTCTGTCGTCCTGACAGAGGGACCATGACTTACAATATATTTCCACATTTTGATCATGGCACGGGAATCTTTCAAGGCCAGGAGTGCACGGGCATGACCGGCAGTTATTTCATCTGTCCTTAGACTCATGCGGATTTCCGGAGGCAGTTTCAGCAGACGAAGGGTGTTAGAAATCACCACGCGACCCTTGCCAACCGCCTGGGCAATAGCAGTGTGAGACATCTTGTACTTGGAAGCTAATACCGCATAGGCCTCGGCTTCTTCCATGATGTTCAAATTTTCACGTTGTATATTCTCTATTAGGGCGAATTCCATCATTTCTGAGTCACTCTCAACATTCAAAATATGGGCTGGAACTTCGGTTAATCCAGCCAAACGGGCTGCCCTTAACCTGCGCTCACCTACTATCAATTCATAATTATCCTCCCCTGCTCTAACAGTGATAGGCTGAATAATACCTTTCGCCTTTATGGATTCAGCCAGTTCGTGCAGACTATCTTCATCAAACTTTTGTCGGGGTTGATGGGGATTTGGTGCTATGAGACTGACGGGAATCTGCAGGATAGAATCTGGACCTGCTGTCTCATCAGTGGTCTCTCTAATTAAAGCGCTAAGTCCTCTTCCGAGTTTTCTTGCTGTCACGTTTGAGTATCTCCTCTGCTAACTTGAGGTAATCCTGGGCACCTGTAGAATTTGCCTCATAAAGCAGAATTGGTTTCCCATAACTGGGTGCCTCACCAAGGCGTACATTCCTTCGTATTACTGTCTGGAAAACGTTATTATGGAAATGATTCCTCACCTCTTTTTCCACCTGCTTGGAAAGATTGAGCCGTTGATCATGCATTGTAATGAGTACTCCTTCAATATCCAAGCGTTTGTTCAAATGACGCTGGACAAGTTTAATGGTCTGCATAAGTTGACTGAGCCCTTCCAAGGCAAAATATTCACACTGGATGGGTATAAGTATAGATTTAGCTGCTGCCAAACCATTTAGGGTCAGCAATCCCAGTGAGGGTGGACAGTCCACCAATATATAATCGAACTTTCTAACTACAGATTTTAGAGCATCCCTTAAACGATATTCCCGTGCCAAAAGTCCCACTAATTCAATTTCAGCACCTACTAAATCGTGTGTACTTGGGATCATATAAAGGTGAACCAGATCTGTTTTAGTGATTGCTTCCTCAAGGGGTATGTTGTCAATAAGAACATCATAAATGGTTGCCCGTCTCTCCTGCAATAGATGGGAGAGCGCTGTAGTCGCATTGGTTTGAGGGTCCAGATCTACGAGGAGGGTCTTTTTTTCCGAAACAGCCATTCCAGCAGCCAGATTTACAGCAGTAGTAGTTTTGCCAACTCCTCCCTTTTGATTGACTAAAGCTATGATTCTTCCCATCTCACCATTCTTTCGTTCTAAACCCTGGCTGGTCAATAAATTTCGTTAGCGGCTGGCAGTCATTATTCAAATTCAGAGGTTCGAATTTAACGGCGGAGTCATGGAGATACAAGGATATTCCCGTCGAAAATAGGGCAATTTCTCGTCGAGAAATACGTTAAAATGGCTTGCAGGTGATACCCTTCCAAACTAAATTGAATCTGTCTATTTTAAACAAATCTGCAGATGGGACCTTCACAATCAAGAATGTTATGAATGAACCATTTAGACTCTTGACAGTCCTCTCAAAAAATATTTACTAAAAATTGGTCATGAGAAAACCTATCATCCTGATAACTGGCGCTAATGGTGAAATTGGCCATGGGCTCATTCGTGCCCTATCCGAGAAACTCGATACGAGAATAGTGGGTCTTGATCTGGATCCCCTCGAAAATGCTATTCTACCTTTAATAGCTGAGGCTCTCCAGGGTAATATTCTCGATCGCAATCTACTGGAACGAGTTAATGCTGAATTTGAGGTTACCACTATTTACCACCTGGCAGCCATCCTCAGTACTCGAGCGGAGTTCTCCCCTATGACAGCTCATAATGTTAATGTGGGCGGAACCATAAATCTTTTACATCTTGCCATGGAACAGTCAATCAGTCAGGGACGACCCGTAAAGTTTTTCTTTCCCAGCTCCATAGCTGTCTATGGTTTAAATGATATTACAGAAAAAAATCATGCTGGACCTGTCAGTGAAGACGACTATCGCCACCCAGAGACGATCTATGGTTGTAACAAATTGTATTGCGAAAATCTTGGGATCTATTTCTCCCGTTTTTATAAGCGACTCTCAGCAGAATCTTCCCGGGGAAGGGTTGATTTTCGAGCTATTCGACTACCTGGGCTTATCAGCGCTCAAACGCTTCCCGCTGGCGGTACCAGCGATTTTGCTCCCGAGATGATTCATAGAGCTGCGCAACATAAACCTTACCACTGCTTCGTCAGGAAAGATACCGCCCTTCCCTTCATGACTATGGCTGATGCTATCAAAGCTATTCTAAATCTTATGGCAGCTGGAGAAGAGTCTCTATCAAGGGCGGTTTATAATGTCACTTCTTTCAGTCAAACTGCAGCAGAATTCCGAGAAAAAACGCTCTCTTATTTCCCAGAGGCTAAAATCGATTTCGTCATCAATGATAAACGTCAATCCATCGTGGACAGTTGGCCTGCTCAAGTCAATGATGATAAAGCTCGTGAGGATTGGGATTGGGAACCAGAGCACGATTTTAATAGTGCTTTCGAGGACTATTTAATCCCAGAGATTAACAAACGATACGAAATCGACTAAAATTAAGGTGGTCAACATTATATAATAATATTGGACAAGTTATTTGTTCGACTTAGTAAGGAGAAACCATGGACACAATCAAACCTGAACTGACTAAAGAATTGCAGAATATTCAGGAAGCTGGACTATTCAAGGAGGAGCGAATCATTCAATCTCCACAACAGGCAGAAATTATGGTGGGGGGAAAAAGTGTGCTCAACTTCTGTGCCAATAATTACTTGGGATTGGCAAACAATCACGAGCTAATCAAAGCTTCCCAACAAGGGCTGGAAAAATGGGGTTTTGGGCTCAGCTCGGTGCGGTTCATTTGTGGAACTCAGACTATTCACAAGGAGCTGGAAAGACGGATTGCCCGTTTCCTGCAGACTGATGATGCCATTCTCTATACGTCATGTTTCGATGCGAATGGTGGACTATTCGAAACCCTATTAGGACCGGATGATGCTGTTATTTCAGATCAGCTCAACCACGCTTCCATCATTGACGGTATCCGTCTCTGTAAAGCCGAGCGGTTCCGTTATCTCCATGCCGATATGAATGCTCTGAAAGATATCCTTATTAAAACCCAATCTCACAAAACTCGTCTTATCGCCACTGATGGCGTTTTTTCTATGGATGGAGATGTAGCCAAGCTGGACAAAATCTGTGATCTGGCGGAGCAGTATAATGCTCTTGTCATGGTGGATGACTCCCATGCGACTGGATTTTTCGGCCCTACTGGTCGTGGTTCCATAGATCACTGCAGGGTTATGGGAAGAGTGGACATTATCACCTCAACCCTGGGCAAGGCACTGGGGGGAGCCAGCGGTGGCTTCACCTCCGGGCGACAGGAGATCGTGGATATATTAAGACAACGCTCCCGTCCCTATCTCTTCAGTAACACCTTGGCACCTGCCATTGTAGCTGCAGGAATCGCTTGTCTTGATTTACTCTCTAAAACTACAAGTCTACGAGATAAGCTTGAACAAAATACTCTCTATTTCAGAGAGAAGATGAAGAATGCCGATTTCGACATTCCTCAGGGAGTCCACCCTATTGTGCCTATCATGTTGGGGGATGCCCAACTTGCCCAGGATATGGCCGCCGATTTATTAGCAGAAGGAATATATGTAATTGGTTTTTCCTATCCTGTAGTACCCAAAGAAGCAGCCCGCATCCGGGTGCAAATCAGCGCAGCTCATACAAAAGAGCATTTGGATCGTGCGGTAGAGGCATTCATAATTATTGGCAGAAAACATGGTGTTATTCGAGGGTGATATTTATCACCTAAAGACGTTGTGTTCTTTTTCATACTCATGTAAGAAATTTAAGACTCCCCGATAAATGAATATTTAAATCTAATAGAGCTGACTGAAAGGGAATGAAAATCACCAGAAAACTCACTAAAAAGTGATTGCCTCCCACTGGACACTACGGTAAATTCGCCACCGCTTGTTCGAGAGAAAACACTTTCAAGCCGCTAATCAATAATAATGTCCCAAAATAACAAACCACGTATCTTCTTCAGTATCCTGATATTTCTCTGGGCTCTCTGGGCTCTATGGCCATCCTTACAACTTCAGTTTTTTCCACCTGATGATGAAACTGAAATTGAGAAACTCAAAAAAGAGTCTATAAAACTTGGATTGGATTTGCAGGGAGGTGCCTCTTTCCTCCTGGAAGTGGATATCCCCACAATGGTAGAAAACCTGACAGTACCTGTCAAACCTCAAGCTGACTCTCTCCTGCAAACAATTTTATTGAACACAAAGCAAAGTGGTGATCAGGAAAGCTTAATTAACCGTTTTGTGAAAGCTGCTACAGAAGAAGGAATAGTCCTCAAGCGACACTTTGAGGGTCTTGGATCTACTAATGCTGAAATAGAGACTGGACTTAACGCTGCCGCTGATGATGCAATTAACCAGGTACTGGAGATTTTGCAAAACCGCGTGGACGAGTTCGGTGTTTCGGAGCCCACCATACAAAAACAAGGTAACCATCGTATCATAGTTGAGCTGGCGGGTGTTACTGATACTGATCGAGCTGAAGCGCTTCTTGAGCGTACTGCTTTACTGGAATTTGTCTACTTGAAGGACAATCCTTCCACTCAAAATATTATCGACAAAATAGATGCTCTCTACTTCGGAGGGGATACCATTGCCGCTGAGTTAGATACTGCTGAAACTGACACGGGGAGTTTGCAGTTGCAGTTGGCAGATGAATCATTATTGGAAACAGAAGCCATCAGTACAAAAAACTTTTCTTCTTTGTTGATCCCCACCGCTTCAGGTGACATAGGAGTGCCGATTAATAACCGCTTACGTATCAATAATATACTCGAGAGAGAAGATGTAAAACAGATCATAAAAAAGGATAATGGACGATTTGTCTGGAGCAGTGAGCCACACTTAGCAGCAGGTGGTCAGGAGGGAGTTTATATTCTCTACTATCTTGATGCTGATCCTAACAACCCTCAGCTTACCGGTCAAGTAGTGGAAGACGCAGTTGCCGATATCTACAACGGTCAACCTATCGTCCGTTTAAGTATGAATTCCGATGGAGCCAAAACCTGGTCAGTTATTACCAGCCGGGTTGGTGATCGCGTAGCTATCGTCCTCGATAAGAAAGTTCATATGGCACCAGTCATCCGCTCTAAAATTACTGACGGACGAACACAGGTTGAGGGACTGGATAACATGGAAGAGGCGAAAGACATTGCCATTGTACTTCGGGCGGGTAAACTCCCAGCTCCTATTCGAAAAGTCTACGGGCACGAAGTAGGACCTGCCTTGGGACAGGACTCCGTAGATAAGGGGACTAAATCCGTCCTGGCAGGTCTGGTGATGGTACTGGTATTCATGCTTGTTTACTACAAACTTTCAGGTTTTATTGCCAACATTGCTCTTATCTGGAACTTAATCCTGGTACTGGCTGTGCTCGCCATGCTTGATGCCACTCTCACCCTTCCGGGGATTGCAGGCTTAATTCTGACTGTTGGAATGTCAGTAGATGCTAATGTAATCATTTTTGAACGCATCCGTGAAGAACTGGACAAAGGGAAGACAGTTAGAGCCGCCATCGATAGTGGCTACAAACGAGCCCTCACAACAATCATTGATGCAAATGTCACAACTCTCCTTGTCGCGCTTATCCTGTGGCAGTTTGGTACTGGACCAATCAAGGGATTTGCTGTAGTACTATTCGCAGGCATCGCCATTAGTATGTTCACGGCGGTCTTTTTCACCCGGACGATATACAATATCATAACGTCCCGCAGACAGCTACAAAGATTAAGCATATGAGATTTCTGTCAGAAACCAAGATTGATTTTCTCGGAGCACGCCGCTTCGGTTTCGTCATTTCTGGAGCTCTACTTTTAGTGGGTTTGATCTCACTATTCCTGCAGGGTGGTCCAAAATTAGGGATTGACTTCACAGGGGGCACAAAAGTGATGGTTAAGTACGATAAATTTGTTGATATCGTTAGCGTACGTAAGGCCCTGTCCCAAGTTATGATAGATGGCGAAACTTTTGATTTCAGCAAAGCTGAAGTTAAGTTGGAACAGGATGAAAAAGGGCGAGATTTAGTGAGTGTTCGCCTTCCTCAAATAACGGAGACTACCAAAGGAATCGATGAAGCTGTTATAAGTAAGCTTTTTACAGACTTCCCCGAAAGTGTCCCCGACGAGTTAACAGAATTTAAGCTTTCCTCTGACACTATCGGTCCCAAAATTGGCGCAGAGCTTAGGGGAAAAGCAGTCTTGGCTATCCTATCAGCCATTTTGATGATTCTCATCTACATCTCCATCCGGTTCCAACTTAAATTTGCCATTGGTGCCATTGTTGCCCTGGTTCATGACGTTCTTATCACTCTGGGAATTTTCTCTATCATGGACTACGAAATTTCATTGGTTATTGTAGCCGCTTTCCTAACAATCGTAGGTTACTCACTTAACGATACGATTGTTGTTTTCGACCGGGTACGTGAAAACCTGAAACGTCTAAAACAGGAAAAGTACGAAGTTATTATCAACAAAAGTATCAACGAATCTCTTTCACGGACGATAATAACCTCAATAACCACATTTATTGTCGTCTTTGTTCTCTGGTTGGCCGGAGGTGAAGTTATCAGAAATTTTGCTTTCGCCATGATGGTAGGTATTCTGGTAGGAACTTACTCTTCCATGTTCGTGGCCAGTCCTGTTGTCGTAGCCTGGCACAATCGCTACGGTGAGAGCAGGAGCCGGTAAAACGTTCCTTTTTCCCCCTCCCCACAGCCGTTAATATGAGACTAAGAGCCCCATTGGCGTTCATCCTTGTAAGTTGTATTTGGGGAACTACATGGTTCGCCCTGAAAGTGGGGCTGGAAGCAACTCCTCCCCTTTTTGCAGTGAGTTTAAGGTTTACTATTTCAATCATAATCTTATGGAGTGTTTTCTTCCTACGACGAGAACGACTGGCTTTATCAAGGAACGCAGCAAAAGTTTATATCGCATTCGGAGTATTCAATTTCAGTTGTTCCTATTCCCTCACCTATTGGGGTACACAATATATTCATTCGGGACTTTCTGCCATAATCTGGTCTACTTTTCCCATTGCGGTCGCCTTCTTTGTTCATATTATGCTCCAAACTGAACGTATTACCTTAAACAAAGGTGCTGGGGTATTACTTGGACTGATCGGAACAGCCTTGATTTTCATTCAGGATAAAACAGTCTTTGAGGGATTCGATCTGAAAGCTGTAGTATCAGTATCGACAGCTGTATTGATAGCGGCTTGGCCAAATGTGCTCTATAAAAAATATCAGAAGGAAATTCCCCACTTCCATTTGAATGTAGTATCTCAAACCCTTGCGGTTGCTATACTGTTACCACTCTCCTTTCTTGTTGAGGATCCCTTGCAAGTTGAGTGGGGAATGCGCAATACCTTAGCCCTCTTCTATCTTGCTGTTCCTGGTACTGCAGTGGTTTGGAGTATTTACTTTTGGCTCTACAAACATCTAACTGTTACACAAATGTCCACAATTGCTCTTATTCCACCTATCATTGCGTTGTTAATTGGCTGGCAACTGTTAGG
>JBHHUM010000116.1:0-5453 GCA_046861645.1 Fidelibacterota bacterium
AACTCCTAAAAGTACCTTTTTCATAACTTTTTCCCACCAATCATCTAAGATAACCTACGGAAAATTTAGGATTTTTCCAGCTCTTTTTGCTATCAATCTTTCTTAAGAAGTGTGCTTCAAAAGCTTCATTTTAATAATATAACTTTTTCTGTTTGTCTCTGTGATGGAGATTCCAAAACAACAAAATAGATGCCTGAAGATAGCCCTTCAGCATTCCAAATTAACTGATGATATCCAGCAGGAACTTTTTCTCGCTTTCTAAGAATAGTTAATTGAGCACCCAATAAGTCAAAAATTGACAATTCAACCACCGCGTTTATGGGAAGATAAAAAGATATCCTGGTTTGGTGGTTGAATGGATTAGGATAAGGTGAATTTAGTATTATTCTTTCAGGAACAATTGACTGCTTCTCTTCAAAGTTGACTCCAACTTCTGGTATTTCTCCCATTAATTCTTCAATTATGGCTATCATCTCATTCTCATTGAATCCGTAAGCTGAATGTCTTACAGTCATATTATGATCTAAAATAATATTGTGAGGCACATACGGTACTCCAAATAAATCCACAAGTGAGTAATCAGTATCATCTAACAGTGGATACGAGGGTCCAAAAGTTTCTGCCCAGTCACTGCAGTAATAGGGATAACCCCAATCAAATCCAATGCCAATAATTTGCAGTCCTTGGTCTTTAAATGATTGAAAAATGGTTTCCGTAAACGGAGCCTCCGCCTGGCAATTAGTTCACCAGGAAGCAAAGAAAGTCAACCAGACTACATGGTAATTCCCTCCATTGAAATCCCCAAAATAATCATACAAACTTATATCACCTTCGCCATTAGCACATATTGGAGCTACAAAATCCTCAACAATTTCCCCCACTCCGTAAGGTTGGGCCTTGAGGGAAATAAGAGAAGCTATCATAATACTCAGGGAGAATACTCTTTTCAGCATATCGAAGTCTTTATTCGATTTCAAAGTCTTACTTGGGACAATTTAGATCCATTTAATGTAAATAGTTTGTCGCCCTGCTGACAAAAGGAGATATAGCTAATACTCATTTCAGAAACTACTGGTAAGAGTAATCGTCAGAGCATCTTCAATACCGGGTACGTAAACACAAACTCCACTATCACATTTAAGTCCACCCTGGAGAGATCCATAAAAAACACTAAAAATAGTTGCTGGTGTCAGATATATAGAACCTTGAATACCAAACCACTTATTGGTCATGTTTACACCTGAATTTCTCAGAATTTTCTCCAACCAACTGTCATTGTCGGGATTGGTATTTTGTGGAGTTCCTGCTTTAACAGCTGAAGCATAATCATAAACAAATCCAGCAGTATATTTTGAGGGTTTGCTAAAAGTTAAAGCCATATAACGATAATAATAAGGAACAGATAAAGTTTCATCAGTAGTAATACTGTCAATTTCTCCGGAAGATAAATTTCTATATACCAGATAATTTCTATCCTGATAATCTTCCCACTGATGTTCCCAGTATAGTGTCATACCCCATCCGGAAGGGAGGTTAAAAGAAAGTTGAGTAGGTAGTGTAAATAATTTTCTTTTTTTCCAATCCAATTGTTCCAGAGTATGATCTTCCCAATAGGATAGTTCACGTATACTTTCTTCGTACTTCTCTACCATATCACTGGAGTTAGCAAGCATGACTCTAAGGTCAAGGTTAAGTGGTGAGTAGTGGTAATTTATTTCACCATATAATTCCATGAATGGGTAGAAACCTTCATCATCAGAAAACCAAAATAACGACTTGGTTTCGATTTTATCCCACCCGTCAAAACCGTCGATATAACGGATATCCCGAAAACCGGTATGCCGACTGCTTTGAGCGTAGTTGAATGTTAGAAAAAGATTTTCAGACACGTTCAGATTAAATTCAACCTGAATACCTACTTCATCTCCGAAATCCATAACGTGTGGAGTTCTACCCAAAAGTGTTGAGCTATGTTCTTTGAATGCAGTTGGACCATTCATGGTGGGAGTTAACCGCCCTAATCGATAAGGTAAATGTGAACGGATATCAGGTTGGCTAATGTCAAAGTAGTAATTTTTATAGTCTAATGTTAATCCCCAATTCCCTGAATAATATGATAAACTGGCATACCCTCCCCATCCTGAACTTTTACGATCATAGTAAAGCCACTCGAAAAGTGGAGTGGAATAAAGACTGTCAGCATCATCAATTTCCAGAGACCTTTTTAATACTTCGATATAGAAATCAACATCTGCTCCAAAGTATTCGATAAACAAGCCGGGTGAAAACGTACGAGTATGTATTGACATAGAATCAATCGTTGTAACAGTACCGTCCAAACTTTGCATCTTCCCAAACCAGGGATTAGTCGCATCGATATCTACACCATAAAAACCTGCTGAAAGACTGGGTAAGATATCATTAACCGTTAACAAAAGGACATTTACCATAGAATTTTCAGAAAAATCTCTAATTCTGGGATCCACACCTGGTCCTTGAGGAAGATGTCTCCCTCCAGTCGTTTTTCCACTAATGATATCAAAAGTCAGTTTATTCTTAGGTTGAGCCGTGAGCCAAATACCTCGTAAAGTTGAATCCCAGTCTATACCTTGATTCTCCCACATGTTTAAAGCCAGCCCCCGGCCAATCAGTCCGTAGAGATCACCAGCATTTACTGACAAATAATCACTCTCCCAAGTTAACCGCAACTTGCGGAGACCCAGATGATCCGGTCCGATCTGAGGCGGAGAGCTGAACTCAAAGTTCGACCAAAGCGTGAAGTTACTGTACCCAGCTGTTACATCGAGCAAATGCTCACGATAGACGTATGACCCCCGGATCGTGTCACCTATTTCAATTGGCGGCTGAAGCCCACTGCCGTATTGAGCGGTTAGTCCGGCTGAGAAGTAAGCTCCCTGTCCATAGATCAAAGAAATAAAAATAAGAATTGGGGTAAGTCGTTTTATGGGAAGCACAATTAGGTTGAATATTTACTGCGATCCCTCTTGGGGAGACAGGATTGACAGTATCTCAGTTTCGAGGATTTTCTCATCTCCCGGCACATATCCTGAATGGCGATAGACAATATTTCCAGCGCCATCTACCAGCAACGTGAAAGGCATCGTTGCACCGTTAAGCCGGCGATAGCTTTCCTGACTTGGATCGAGAGCCACTGTAAATCCATATCCTTTGGATCGAATGTAGCTTCGGACTTTGGATCGACTGCGTTCAGTGTCAAGATTAATACCCAAAACTGTGAATCCCTGATCGCTGTATTTTTTCTGAAGGTCGTCAAGGTGCCTCATGGCTTTAATACACGGTGCACACCAGAGTGCCCAGAAATCAATCAATACTGGCCCAGACTTAATTATTTCCTGAACTGTGGTTTCAGTACCGTCAGTCAGTTTTAGATTTATTGCAGGAATCTGATCCGTTTGTGCTATCAGAAAATTTGATATCAGGCTGGCAAGTACAATCAGTCTAATCAAAGTAATTTCCCTAAGAAGCTCTCCAATTCAGATTCCGGAATAAATTCTATTAACACTTTTGTATAGTCAACTGCCTCATGTCTGGAGAGTGAGATCATGTATTCTGCATTGATTTCTACGGTTTCCATTGTCACCTGAAGAGAGTTTCCACTGGCAGTGAAAGCTATTAGCGGAGAGAATTGATGTTCTGTCAGGAAGCGGACATTTGAGGAGGTTCTTCGATACCACGACGGTTCTGAAGTCTCCAGAATAATTGTCCGCGCACGACCCTCCTTATCCATCAACTGAATAACCGGAACAATCCGGAAATCTCCCCGGCTGATACGCTCGATCAAGGCGTGAGGTATACGCATCTCCCTCCGGGAAAATTGAAGCGAAATGAGAGACCCATCCTGGCGCATTGCCGAATACGGAAGGGATGACAGCATATCCTTGATGACGTTTTCACGAAGTGAATATTTCACGGACAAAGCAAACAGTACGGTCCCATCGTTTTCGCTGGGAACATGTAGAGACGGCCGGCTAATATCTACAATATAAGGATTGCTGGAGACGGTATTGATAATTTCTTCCAGCATAACAGCGTCTTTTGTAGGAACATCTTCGACTATTCCACCCGGTGAGAAGGAAAACTCCCTGCTGAAGGTACTCCCTTCAGAAACGGTCGGATCTAACTCATCCCTGCTGCCGATATAGAGGTCCATCACCTTCTCCAAATCTTCCACTGCTGTCTCAAGAGAGAAATTTAATTCCTTGGCTTGCTGACGATATTCAGGAATGGGAGCTTTGGCATCAGGCGACTTGAGAATACCCCGGGCATCCGGTTGAGGTATTTCACCCTCGAGAGCTATTTTCATTCGGAGGACGAGATCTTCGCCCAGTTTAGAGACCTGGTTCAGACTTCCTCTGGTCACAAAACTTCCCAGCTCCACCCAGTTAGCGATATTAATTAATTGAATATTTACTGTCAGTTGATCCAATTCCCGAGTGAAGCTGCCCATGACAAGAATACTCCGGGTACCCGACGGCTGACTCAGCAGCAACGAGCGATCCTGAAGTATCCGCTCCAGAGCTACCCGGTCATGCACACGAACGCCATCCACATCCTGAAATCCGGTTGAAACCATATCCACCAGTCCTCTGCTCAGCCACGATACAGTTTCATCATTTCTAATGTTATCGAAATCCAGGAGATAGAGTTTCAGCCGCTTGGCGCCGTACAGGTCTGCAGCTCCAACAGTTGCAATGAGGGCTATCAGGAGATAAATACGCACTGTTTGTGGAATTCGCATGAAGCAGAATGTATCAGTGCGACGGCTCATTTACAATCGCATTTTTTAACCGGAGAACGTTTAGGATATCTCTTTATTAGCCGGATTTTTCAATCTTCGCCCACGTATCCCGGAGAGTAACCGTCCGATTGAAAACAGGGTTCCCTTCCCTGGAATCCACTGGATCCACATAGAAGTAACCAACACGTTCAAATTGATAATGTTCACCCGGCTTGGCATCACTGAGACTCGGCTCAAGTTTGGAGTCCTTTAAGATTTCGAGGGAATCAGGATTGATATCAGCTTTGAAGTCATCGCCTCCGCTTCCTGGTTTTGGGGAACGAAACAGACGATCGTAAAGTCGAATTTCCTGACTGACTGCATGCTGAGCAGAAACCCAATGGATGGTACCCCGTACCTTCCGTCCATCAGGAGCAGAACCTCCCTTTGTTTTTGGATCGTAAGTGCAGCGAAGTTCTATTATCTCTCCGGAAGAGTCCTTTACAACTTCATCACATTTCAGGAAATAAGCATAGCGCAAACGAACCTCTCGACCTGGAGTCAATCGAAAGAATTTCTTTGGTGGATCCTCTCGAAAATCATTTCTCTCAATGAATAATTCCCGGCTGAAGGGAACCTTTCGCTTTCCTGCTGATTCATCTTCGGGATTGTTAATGGCATCCAATTCCTCACC
>JBHHUM010000117.1:0-5386 GCA_046861645.1 Fidelibacterota bacterium
ATATTTACAAGTCACCGAAGACTGATGATGGTATCAAGAATAGTGCTAAAGGGCCCACGGAAGAACGCACAGGTGGTCGCAACCGCAGGGATTTCCATGTTAGTAATGCCAGAAGTATTATTGTGAACTTCACTAAGCATCGCAGAGGTAAAGTCATCTTCCAATAAAGCATCTGAATACGGGAAGTCTCCTGTAACAGCTGTTTTGACAAGATACCAAGAGTTGTCATCGCGAGCGCGACGATATATACGCTTCTTGGAATATTGAGCCGTGTAATTTCCCGGATCACTTACTTGTACTCCAAGGTTGATGTTTGTCTTAACAACAGTCTCTTCGCTCGAAGGAAGAGATTCCCAGCCGTTAGTAGGATCATAATCGGTAAACATATAACGATAAGTACCAGTACCAAAACCAGTCGCAGTACCACTTTCAATCGGACTAAGCGTTCCTCCTCCATTAGCTTTCACCAAATCAAAAACGGCTTTCGCCTTGGTTACAACAAAGTTTTCATCATCTGCAATAAAAGCTTTTTCATTCCCATAACAAATATCCGCAATTGCTGTAGTCGAAAGACTCGCTTTAAGAGAACCACCAGCAATGTCATCCGCATCATATAAATTTCCATTTACTTTAATAAGTTTCACTCTCGTTCCATCAAAAGCCCTCAACTCACCCAACATCAACACCTTAGCATTAGCTGGACGAGTTGCATAATCCCTTTTAACTCTCTTACGAGTCTCTACTCGACTCTTCCCCTCTAATTGTCCTAAATAAATATTCTTACAATTTTGAACTTCTCCTGGGAGTCCTTGTCTCTCCGTTACTAAGCCTTTTCCAAATTCTACCACAATCTTACCTCCGGAACAACAGAGGCTTGATTATCTGGTGAAACTTTATGCATATTATTTCGAGCTAACTGAACTGCCTGAGCAAGTTTTTCAGCTAAAGGGTCATCATCCACTAAAGCCAATAAATAAGCTACTTCAGTAACAGCTCTACTTAAAAACTCATCAGGAACATCCACTTTAGAAGTATGATCCGGTACCTTAAAATACGTTAATTCATAAGTAAAGGAAGTCGCCGAGGGAGCGGGGATAATTGTAAACTGAGTCGCATCATATAACGACCAAGTCTCCCCGCTTCCCAACGGCGCATCTGGATTATCATAAAGTTGAGCATGAGCTATGAACTCCATATCTTGAACTATTGCATTAGGTACATATTCAACTGTCGGCCTATTACTTAAATCACTTCGACGAAGATATGCAAAAGATCTAAAATTAGAAGGAAGTAAATAAACTTCATTATCAGCATCTTGAGCGTCTGTAACTCCTGTGTAACTTGCCCGAGCAATGTAGTAATGGGGGAGTTTCCTTAGAATTTCCGGCCAAATATCTCTTGCCCAATCTTCAAGAGCATTATCTATCATCGTGTCATCAAACACACTACCACTATCTGATAGTCGCTCTCTAACTCTCGTCCGGAAATCCCCTGGCGTCATGGGTCGCCCCTCCCCTATTCAGTCAATTAGTTAGGAATCTTCACAAAGAGAGAAGCAACATTGGATGCAGCCGCCGTAGTAGCCCAACCAACCTTACTCTGAACTGCTTTAATTACCTCATTAGCACTGTACGTTCCAGAGATCACAATTGCAGCAACAGCACCATCCGTCGACGGAGAAGCCGAAACAGTATCACCAATATTAACAGTACCAGTCGTGACACAAGACTCCAACCAACCTTCAACAAGAACAAGAATAAATCGTGCAGTTGTAGCAGTAGCAGTAGAAGATCCAGCCTCACCAATTGCCCCAAGAACAACCCCGGCTGCGAGCGGATTCGTCGTATCTAAACCAGTAGAGACGTCGTTAGTAACAAGTTGACCAGTCGTCTTGTAAACAAGAGTCTGTCCAGCAGCCGTCGTATTACTCGCTAAAGCAGAATCAAGCTGAACCAACTTAAAAACTCGACCAATTCCATCTTGAAAAAGATCATGTGCAGTAAAACCAGGACCAAGACGGCCCTCAGAATCAGGAGAGACGTACCAAGAAGCCGGATTTCCGGGAATCATGTGGGTATTCATTTTATTACCCCTTACTGATCAAGCTGGAAGCGGCCACACGTGCGAGGCTGCTTAACCTGCAGAAGACCATAAACAATCATAAGAATGTATCGCGCGAGCGGGACACCCTCCTTAAAATTAAACTCATTCACAAACTTCGGAGAAGCCATACGTAGCTTAATGTACTTACTATTCAAGAGATACATATAATCAGTGGGAGTATACTTCGAAGGATAGAAAGTAACGCCACGATACGTAAAGTTATCGTCCCAACCAAAGTTCAGAGACTTCGTATCCTTGGGAAAACGAACACCTCGCAGAGTCGTCTGAGTAACTACAACAAACTTATTATAAGGAAGGAAACCAACATCAGGCCCACCGCGAGTCTTACCACCGTCCGTAGACACGATACACGCGTTAATAGCTGCATCCAATGCAGGAATCGGATCCTGACTAAACTCACTATAAGGACTCGCTGCACCAGTAGATACGTTTGAAGCCCACTTAGGATATGTACTAATTGAGAGATTCGCATAAGTGCCAGAACTAATCAATGCAGCATCAAAACCCTGGAAACCCAATCCACCTAAAGCAGTTCCATCGTCATAGACACCAGTTCCCATAGTATCAAACAAATCACCAGACATACCTTCAAGAATATCTGAAAGAAGATTGTCTACTGCCTCAGGAGTTCGGTTCTCCCACTGATCCGTGATATGGAGCATCTCACCGATGCCATACCCCCGATTAGTAAGCCGTGCCTGAGCCACGCGATTCTTTCGAACTACATCCAACTTCTTTTCACGAGCAAAGCCCGAGACAGTTCCACGAGTAAGCCTCTCATTCCATGAAACGCCTGTACCACCTCGCGCCAATTGCAATGAATTACGTGCACGCTTAAGCAACCAATACAACTCAACAACTTCATCTGAAACAGAGTCTTCAGTACCTTTTAGATACTCATCAATAGTCATGACAATTGCGCCAGCATTGGCATCATCTGCCATTACATATTCCCCTGTCTAATTGCTTCTTGAATAGCCGGGCTATTCTGAATAATATCATAAACAGAAGGCATACCTCGTCGCTTCTCTTGTTTCTGCGCTGGAAGCCCCGTCTTGGGAGCTGCCGGAGCAGCCGCAGAAGGTGGAGGCATTGGCTTCGATTTAGGGGTACTCTTCCCCTGTAGTTGAACAAACTGTATAGCTGTTTTATAATCATTAATTTTCCCTGAACGAATCAACTCTGCAGCTTTATCATGTGCATTTACAATCTCAGGATTGTCTGCTTTACGCTCATTTAAAATATTGATAACACCATAAGCTTCATTCAACTTATCTTGCATGGGCTTTAACTTAGCTGATACATACTTATCAATCTTTTCATGCATAGATTTGGATTGAGCAGCATCTTCTAATGCTGGATCTGTCAACCAGAACGACTCTGGATCGAATTCAGGTGTCTCAGGTTTCTCGGGAGCCGGTACCTGCTGTTGTAAAGCTTCCGTTACAGCAGACTTAATATCTTCAGGAGATAAAGCTGGAGGAGTTGGAATCTCCGGAAGATCATCTTTAGTCTCTACAGTCTTTTCAACTTCTTCAGTCATTACCCACGCGCCTTTCTATCACGGTAATTCCGTTGGGCCTTCTTCTTGGCCATTTCTACAATGTCATCAAATAAAGGTGCTTCATCATCAAATATTTCCTCATTTACTCCCGGTTCAGCCATTTCTTCTTCTCGTGGAGAAACCCGCTGAGTCTTCTCTTCTAAAAACTTTTCTCTCCAATGCTTATCCTGAGCTTTTTGAAACTTTTCTTTAAAAATTCTACTGACATTAGTCTTTTCTTTTCTTTGACGTTGTGTTGTTTGATCTAAAGATAATCCCAATCGATCTAAGTCACTATAAGACTCGATAGGATGTCCTGCACAATTACTTAAAAATTGTCGAACGGACTCAGGCATGAACCCACTGATTCCAGGAGCTTGACCGTGCGTGATATGACTTAAATTTGGTTTCAATTTCTCCGGTCGTCCTTGTGAATCATACCATTGTCCATTTCGATAAATATGTTTAATCACTTGTTCTTTCCTTTCATTCAGAAAGTTAATCAATGTATCACACAAGTCCAGAACCGCTGAGGGGTCCCAAGGCGTCTTGTCTACCACCAGTTTCTACTCCTAACTCGTTATTTCGCATACCTAAGATATGCTCTGGCTGACCCTTAGATGTATTATCTGGTTCAGCAATCGGTAATGCCTGGAAAAGTTCAGGAGAAGGAATTAAACGATCAGAATTCTTTACACGAAAAGAAGTCACAAAGCGCCTTACTAACTCATAAATCTGCTCATTAGCACCTATTTGTTGATAAATTGGAAGAAGAGTCTGTAAAAGTGCCATAGAATTTCGCTGTTCCCTGGCAATATGCTCTGCACGTGCCGAGCCAGCTTCTACTTCAATACCAAATTCCCTTTTGATTTGTCCAACATTGTAATCCATGTAAGATAGAGCTGCTTCGATACCTACCCAAGCATCTACCCCAGGACGAACCACTTCACCTTCTTCTCCCATACTTAAAGTATCTAACTCTTCATCAGTAAGTGGTTGAATATCCTCAACCAAATCCTGTCCTTCAAGCCGATAAGCCCGAATAACAATAGCTCCATTTATTACAACACGTGACCACTGTGGAATATAATACATACAGGCTTGGGAAAGCGCTTTAACTATTTTGTTTAAGAAGCCATCTAACCGTTTTGCCAAACCTGCAAAAACTAATGCACTATTCTGACTAACTAACTCTGCTTCTGCCGCAGTTGTCCTGCTACCTAAAGCATTTCCTCGAACCACATCAGTAATTCCAGACTGCTCATCATGTAAACTTTTCTGTAATTGCAGAGTTTCTTTAGCAGCCATAGACCCAGCACCAAAATCCTGAGTATGAATAGCTTCATTTGGATTTTTACGGCATTTAATTACCTCTAAATGCCGACCTGATACTAACTTTTTAGCTTCATTTGGTTCAATACGACTCTCATCATAGAGAACTTTCTTAGAACAAGACCTTTTACCATCTTCAAACAAGAAACTATTAGCCCAATTATATCCCTCAAATAACGGTTGAAGCAACTCAAAAATAGTCGCACCATGAGAATCATCCGAAATAACCTTAAATTGCAACTGAAAAATAGGAAATTCATCATGATCTAAATATGGCCAAGCCCAATCATCTACTAAGAGATGCTTATCTCTCATTTCCTCAGCAATGACCATATGTTTACGCGGGCCAGGTTCCTTCCAGGGCTCTTCACCTGTTTTAGACCAAAT
>JBHHUM010000006.1:0-55383 GCA_046861645.1 Fidelibacterota bacterium
TGGCAACATTGTGCGTAGGTGTTGGTCAAGGAGTATCTACAATTGTGGAGTGGATAGATGAGTGAGATTAACCGACCATTGGAGGGTGTTCGTGTGGTAGCACTGGAACAGTATATGAGTGGGCCTTACTGTACAATGCTGCTGGCGGATGCCGGTGCGGAAGTAATTAAGATTGAACGTCCAAGGGTGGGGGATCCGAGGCGATCAATTCCACCGTTTGCAGAAAAAGGTGGAAGGAAAAAGGCCGGTGGGTTTATGGCATATAATCGTAATAAGAAAAGCCTGTGTCTCAACATCAGGACGGAAAAAGGGAAGAAAATCTATATTGATTTAGTGAAAAGCTCTGACGTGGTTGTTGAAAACCTTAGACCCGGCTCTACTGATAGGATGGGTATTGGCTTTGAGAACCTGATTAAGGTCAATTCCAGGCTGGTTTATGCAGCTATTTCGGGTTTTGGAAGGATGGAGGGTTATCAGGGTCCCTACTCGAATCGACCAGCCTTCGATATTGTAGCAGAGGCTATGGGCGGCATTATGCACCTCGTCGGTTTTGAGGATAAACCACCATCTTGGACGATCTACGGCATGGCTGACATTTATACGGGATTGTGTACGGCTTTTGGTATTATGCAGGCACTCTATATGCGCGAGAAAACGGGAAAGGGTCAGTTTGTGGATGGAGCCATGATGGATGCCATGCTCTCCTTAAATGAGAGGATGGTCATGCTTTATTCCCTTACTGGGCAGGAACCACGCCGGGGCCGTCTGACACATCTTTATCCGCGAGGAGCTTTCAGGTGTAAGAATGGGTATATCGCTTTGAATGTTCCCGATGATCTCATCTGGAAGCGGTTATGTAAGGTTATGGACCGTGAGGATCTTATTGATGATGCTCGTAGCAGTAATGGCACATCCCGCGCCGCTCATGCATCTTTTCTTCAACCCATTATTGAGGAATGGCTGGCGGGACTTACCCGCGAAGAAGCTGAAGAAATTATGAACACTGGTGGCATTCCTGTAGGCTCAGTTTATACAGCGGAAGATGTTTTTTCATCACCCCAGGTAGAATCTCGACGGATGCTTCTTAATGTAGAGGATGCTGAGGTAGGTTGTTATAAGTTTTCCCGGGGACCCGTGATGCTTTCTTCTTCTCCCGAGCCACCCAGGAAACCAGCGCCGGCGTTAGGCCAACATACCTTCGAGATACTCTCCAGAAAGCTGAGCTTAAGTGCTGAAGAAATAAGACATTTGGCAGATTCGGGAATTGTAGAATTAGGCTGATTATGGAAGCTGAGTGGATTTTTAGACCACATTCATATAGATATAAAGACCCCTAACTCCTGTTTAATTAATTGATTATTTAAAAGTTTCTCTTGACTTGTATATCATCTAATACGCAAAATCCCTAAAGTGGCTGTACACGAGATGGGGTTTTTGGTAATATCCCACCCATTCAAATGCTGCCATGACTAAAGTTGATAGATAAAAAAGGCAAGACAATGGTAAGGAGGGATAATATGCGAGCCCTAAGAGTTATCCTCATAGCATTGTGTATAACTACGATGGCTTTTGCCGATGTGGCGGTAGAAGGAACTATCTCCGATGTGGAAACGGGCGAACCGTTAGTTGGGGCACAGGTCATAGTAAAAGGGACATTTGTTGGCACGACATCAGACCAGAATGGTGTTTTCAGTCTGAGTGTTGCTGATAATGCTACCCTTATTTTCACCTTTATAGGCTATAAAACCCAGGAGATTACGGTCTCAGCTGGAATGGGTAAGCTCACCATAGATATGGAGCCCGATGTGCTTAAGGGTTCTGAGGTAGTGGTTACCGGTTTGGCGACTTCTGTCAAGAGAAGGAACTTGGCTAATGCGGTAGCAACAGTTTCTGGGGAGGAACTGATTCCAACTCCTACTCAGACATTGGATGATGCATTAAGTGGAAAGTTTGCTGGTGTGAATATCCGCCGTAATACCGGTGCTCCCGGTGGTGGTATTAATGTAAACTTACGAGGTGTCTCCACCATTCAAGGTGAAACCCAACCTATTTACGTTGTGGATGGTGTAATCGTTAATAACATGGCGAACCAGTCAGGAATTGATGTAGTAACCAAGGCTACAGGAGCTGGCAGTGCCCGTCCTCAGGGTCAACCATCCAACCGGATAGGTGATATTAATCCCAATGATGTGGAAAGCATCGAGGTGCTGAAAGGTGCCAGTGCTGCTGCCCTGTATGGTGCCAAAGCATCCAATGGTGTAATTATCATCAACACCAAGAAGGGTACTGGTGGGAAGACCAAGTTCAGCGTTTCCCAAAGATGGGGAAAGAGAGAGCTGGTTGGTAAGATGGGACACCGAGCCTTCGAAACCTATACCGAGGCAAAGAACCAGTATGGAGAAGACATTGCTGCTCTCGGTTTAAGGAATTCTTCAGATACGACTTCTTGGCTTGGGAGAAATATTGACTATGAAGAGGAGTTGTATGCCAGCGGTGATGGTAATTTAGTTGAGACCACGGTAAGCGCCGCGGGTGGTAACGCCACGACCCAGTTTTATGCCTCTGGACAACATATGGATGAAGGTGGTAGTATTGTCAATACCGGCTACGAGAAATGGTCGGGTCGTTTGAATGTGAACCATCGTCTGAGCGAGAAGGCCAAAATATCCCTGACATCGAATGTTGTCCGGTCTGAGGCTGATCGTGGAGTGACCGGTAACGACAATACGAATATCACTTACGGTTTTTCCATCGGCTTTACACCAAGTTTTGTTGATATTAGAAAAAAGGCAGATGGTAGTTGGCCTGACCACCCCATGAATCCATCCAATCCCCTCCATACTGCCCGGGTATTTGAGAATAATGAGGTGGTCGATAGAGCTCTCGGTTCAGTGCAGTTTGAATACAGTTTTATCAAGAATGAAAATATGAACTTGAGTTGGATTACTACCGCCGGGGCAGATTTCTACTCCCAGAAGAATAAGGTCTTTTCACCAGCAGAATTGCAGTATGAAAAGAGCTCAGATACTCCTGGCCAGTCAGTAAATACCACAACAAACAGCCTGAATACTAACCTCTATACCAACCTGGTGAACCGCATGATGTTGGGTGGGAATATCCAATCCACAACCACCATAGGAGCTCAGTACGAAACCTTGGATTGGAGCAGTGTCTTCGTCCACGCCAAGGGTATGGTTGTGGGTCAAACTAATGTTGATCAGGCCAGTTCTGCGGATGTTTACCACGATCGGAAGTTACAGCAGGATCGCGGCTTCTTTGTACAGGAAGAGGTAAACATTAATGATCAGATTAATCTGGCCTTTGGTCTTCGCGGAGATAGGAGTAGCACGTTAGGAGATACAAAAACATGGAATAAGTACCCCAAGTTTTCAGCCTCCTATCAGGCAGGAGCTCTGGCGGGTATATTTGATGACTTCAAAGTCCGCCTGGCTTGGGGACAGACGGGTAATCTACCTTCTCCCACGGCGAAGTTCACCTCTCTTACCCCGGCCAATATTAGTGGACAGGGAGGTTTGATTCCTTCTGGAGTGCTTGGCAACGAGGACATTAAACCGGAAAGGACCACGGAAACAGAATACGGTGTGGACTTCTCTTTCCTGAGTGGTTTGGGTACAGTGGAATTTACCCAGTATAGCCAGTCCATCGAAGACCTGATTCTTGAAGTGGATCAAGCCTCATCATCAGGCGCCACCAGCAAGTGGATGAATGCAGCGGAGATGGAGACGAAAGGGACAGAGTTTTCACTGCTTTTGAACCCTATCAGAAGTAAGACTCTGAACCTGATGTCGCGGATTAACTTCTATAAAACCACTTCTGAAATTACCAAGTTAGATGTTGACCCCTTCAACATGGGTGGCTTTGCTACTTTTCTGGGGACCTATCGCATTGAAGAAGGATGGTCTCCCACCAGTATTATTGGATCTGATACAACAGCGAGTGGTGGCATAAAGAAGTTAGGCGACGAGACACCAGACTTCCAGATCTCGTTCAATAACAGCATCAAGTTTGGTCAGTTCAGTTTCCAATTCCTGGTTGATTGGAAGAAAGGCGGGGATATCATCAACCTTGCTAACCTGATTTACGACTTGGGTGGTACGACCAAGGATTGGGACTTAGGGTTGGTTGATTCTGCTGGTACCTTGGTTCCCAGCCGTTTGGGTGGGGATGTTCCTTCTGGTGCACTGGACCTAAATGGTGATAGTCTTTATACTGGAAATGGTCCAGAGAGACTAACTGTTTTGGGTGTCCAAACAGCCCCTTACATTGAAGATGGTTCCTATGTTAAGCTGCGTGAGGTGAGTGTTTTCTATGACTTCAGCAAAGCACAACTTGAACAGTGGTTCCAGGGTGCCATTTCCAGCTTGCGTGTAGGTGTTTCTGGACGGAACTTGGCAACTTGGACGGATTACACGGGAATTGATCCAGAAGTAAGTCAGTTCGGAAATGTGGCTATCGGTGGATCGGTGGATACTAACCCGTTCCCATCGTCACGAAGTCTCTATTTCGTTCTGTCCTTGGGACTATAATTTGAGGAGGAATAGAATCATGATGAAAAAAATGACTTTCACTAAGAAGATCCTCCCGTTGGTCGCTATTGTCCTTTGGGTAGGATGTGACAGTTTGGATTTTGCTGATCCGAATTCGCCAGTGGTAGAGTCGGCGACATTACAGTCGCTGGTTACGGGTGCCGAAGCTGGTATGAGAGTGGATCTGGATATTTACCTGCGTGATCTGTGTGTAGTGGGCCGTGAGGTCTATTACCTGGAGCCGGCGGATCCACGTTACACGGGAGAGTTGCTTACGGGACCGCTGGATCCGGGCGGTTTCTTGACCACCAGACCGTGGAATGCCCACTATGCGGTCATTAAAAACTGTAACCTCATTCTGGAGCATGAGGATGCTGATGCGGGTGCTATTGGGTTCGCCAAAACAATCCTGGCCTATAACCTGCTAATGGTTATTAATATGCAGGATGAAAATGGGGCACGACTCAACTACGATGGTGATATTACAGTGGATGTGGCTACCAAAGCTGAAGTCTTCGCTGAGATCAATTCTCTGTTGGATGAAGGGCTTACCAGTTTGCAGAGCACCAGCGAATTTTCATTCTCTTTGAGCTCAGGGTTTGAGGGATTCGACACACCCTCAACCTTTGCCCAGTTCAACCGGGCGATAGCGGCTCGCGTGGCGGTCTACGATGACCGCTGGCAGGATGCTCTGGATGCCCTCGATGACTCTTTTTTGGACGAGTCCGGGGATTTGGATATGGGCGTATTTCATGTCTACAGCTCCAGCTTAAACGATCAAAGCAACGAAATGTATGAGGATCCCCTCTCTACTAATATCAAATTGATGGGGCATCCTACCTTCCAGACGGATGCAGATTCTGGAGATACGAGGTATTCATCTAAAGTGCTGGTTCGGTCTGAAACAGACACCTCTCTGGCGGTTTATACCTACGATGAGCTTAGTAGTGACTTGGGTATAACTATCTGGAGTTCGTCTTACGATCCTGTTCCCATCATCCGGAACGAAGAGTTGATCCTCTTGGAAGCTGAGGCAAATATAGGTCTCGGAAACTATAGCGATGCTGAAAGCGCAATGAATATCGTTCGAACTGCTGCGGGGCTGGATGCTTATACTGGTACTGATGCTACCAATGCCCTTGATCGTTTGCTGTACGAAAAGCGTTATTCCCTGTTTTTGGAAGGGCACCGGTTGATCGATATGCGTCACTACGGGAAAACAGGTGACCTGCCGATTGATCGTCCTTCCCGGGGTGATAAGATTGTAACCTTCCCCCTACCCGAAACAGAAACTCCTGGATAAGGGATTAGATTATCATCTTAGTAAAAGGCCTCTGGACCAGTGTCTGGAGGCCTTTTATTCTTTCAGTCGCATGATCCTTCCTATTAGAAGGAACAGGATTGCACCATTGACAGTAAGTCTATCTATTATCTGAGACTGACTCCAACGCAAAGGCTTGATAAGGTGTACGATTCGAAAACCCCTCTACAGGATTAAGGATTATTGTGTGTAAATTCTTCCTTAATTGAGAAAGAAGTGCGTAAGGTAGTCTTAGGTAAAACAGGGGTGGAGGTTTCGGCGGTCAGTCTGGGGACATGGTCCTTTGGTAGTGGTAATGTCACTGGTGGACAGTCAGTAGGGTGGTATGGTCAGGAAGATCAGGATTCCAGAGAGGTGCTTATCCGGGCTTGGGAGTCGGGTATTAATCACTGGGATACCGCAGATGTTTACGGCAATGGACATTCGGAAGAAGTTATTGGCTCAATGTGGAGTGAGATTCCCCGGGAGGAAATTTTCCTGGCCACCAAGGTAGGATGGGATCGAGGCCCCTACGATCATTGGTATCATCCCCAGCACATGCGGGAGCAGATGGAAAGATCGTTGCGCAATCTCCACACGGACTGCCTCGACCTCATCTATCTTCACCACTGTAACTTTGGAGGGAATGAAGAGTATTTTGATGATGCCTTAGCGGAGATTCTGAAGTTTCGGCAAGAGGGAAAGGTGCGTTTCATTGGTCTGTCGGACTGGGATTTGGCTAAGATTATGAAATTTGTTGACCGGGTTGGTCCGGATGTGATTCAACCCTACCGCAACGTTATGGACGACACCTACGTTTCCAGTGGATTACAGGCGTGGATAGATAAGCATCATGCGGGTGTCTGCTTTTTTTCACCTTTAAAGCACGGCTTGTTAACTGGGAAGTATACAGAGCCGGCGACCTTTCCCAGAGGTGATTTCCGAAGGAATGTGAAGGACTTTAGCAACCCGGAAGTTATTATCAGAATGCAGGAAAACCGCCAGAAGCTCGAAGAAAAATT
The DNA here is from genome assembly GCA_046861645.1 of Fidelibacterota bacterium. Taxonomy (GTDB): domain Bacteria; phylum Fidelibacterota; class Marinisomatia; order Marinisomatales; family UBA2128; genus UBA2128. The sequence continues at coordinate 6,870 of JBHHUM010000006.1, forward strand.
CAGGGGTCACCCTCAGCCAGTGCTGCGTGGACTGATTGATGCACTTCTTATGGATGCTCCTACGGGCTGTGTGTTGTTGGGACAGCGGAATATTCATCAGGTAGATGCAGCAGCAACATTGGGTGACACTATGGATAAAGCTACTGCCGAATGGGTCAAAGCACTTTATGATTAAGAAAATGTGTCTATCCTGTGGAGGGAATCTCTTCAGAACACTTGAAAAATCACTACTGTGGGATGCTGTTAAGCTAGGGTAAAAGTAACAGGAAAATAATAAAGGAGAAAACAGGCCCAATTTCGAAACATTACTTGCTGTCTAATTAAACTTATTTCTTCAGCAACGGGATAGAATGAGCTCAGGTTGAGAACAAAAAACAAATTAGTCATGAAGTACCTTCCGTTCCTTATTTTTATGCAATTGCTATTTTCTGGTGGACCCAGGCTATCCTCTGAAATAGTGGCCGAAGGATTTTCTAAGCCGGTTTATGTCTGTCAGGCCCCCGGAGACGATGAGAGGCTTTTTGTATTGGAGCAGAGGGGGGTAATAAGAATAGTTAGGAATGGAAGGAAAATTCCTCAGTTTTTTATAGACCTGCGAGATCGGGTTCACAACCCGGTTATGCCTGGTGATGAACGAGGTCTTCTTGGGATGGCTTTTCATCCACGCTACCAATTAAATGGTTACGTCTATCTCAATTATGTAAATAAAGATGATTACACCATAATTTCAAGATTCACTTTGACTGACCTTCCAGATAAATTGGATGAAAACTCTGAAAAGGTATTGATTAAGCTCAAGCAGCCATTTTCAAACCACAATGGTGGACATTTGGCTTTTGGTTCAGATGGTTATTTATATATTTCGTTAGGTGACGGCGGAAAGTGGGGTGATCCCTACAATAATGCCCAAAACCTGAATACTTTATTAGGAAAGATTCTTCGTATCGACGTAGAGAGCGGTGATCCGTATCTCATACCACCGGACAATCCTTTTGCGGATAACCTGGAAGCAAAAGGAGAAATATGGCTGTATGGTTTGCGGAATCCCTGGAGATTCTCTTTTGATGGGAAAACTGGAGACATTTATATCGGTGATGTAGGACAGGACATGTGGGAGGAGATCGATTTCATTTCTGCTGAGGAAGCTGGGGGTGAAAATCTGGGTTGGCGCGTTATGGAAGGAAGTCACTGTTACCATCCACCAGAGGGTTGTGAGCCTACCGGGATCCCCCCTATTTACGAATACCCTAACGATGCTAACTATATGAAGGTTCTCACTGGATTGTCCGAACCCAATGTGGATGGCTGTTCGGTAACAGGAGGGTATGTGTATCGAGGAAAGAAAATTCCCAGCTTAATAGGAACATACTTTTTTGCCGACTATTGCTCGGGGAATGTCTGGACATTCAAAGTGTCGAATGGAGGGGTGGAGGACTTTCAAAACCGCACCGCAGAAATCAATCTTGGAGGCGGCGAATTCGTTAATAATATATCTTCCTTTGGGGAAGGCAATGATGGAGAATTGTATTTAGTGGATTATAATGGAACAATCTTTAAGCTTGTTGAAATAGAATAAGGGCAAAGAAATTGACAAGAGGAAGGAAGGTGGTTGGGTGGCTTTTATCCTCTAAGTGATAACTTGACCCTTGGATCAATACTAGAAAGAAATCGGGTAACGGTGAAAGATTTAAACTGCTTCTTTTAATTCTTCAGATACAAACTATAATTTTGTCGTTAATCAGTGAGTTAATTTCTGATTTACTATACCCCAGGCCGGATAAGATTTCCTGTGTGTGCTTTCCAATAGTATCCGGGGGATTGAACCTAAGATTTAAGTCGCTCTCCCCGTATTCGATGGGAGTTCGTGGCATCTTGGTTGATGTGCCATCGGGAAATATGGTTTTCAGCAGACCCGCTCCTTGGTTGAGCTGTGGGTCGTCAAAGAGATCTTCTGGTGTAGAGATGGGTGCAAATGGAATTCCTGCTTCCTGGCAGCGGTTAATGATCTCATTTTTAGTGAGACGTGACAGCATTTTCTCTAGATCAGGTAATAGCCAATCGCGTTCGGCGATGCGCTGGTTGTTGGTAGTAAGTCGATTATCATTGAGGAGGTCCTCTCTTTCAAACACTCGACAAAAGCGCTCCCAGTGCTTATCACTGATGAGTCCTATGAAAACCTTCCTGTCATCCTTGGTATCAAAGATGCGATAAACAGACCAGGCACTGATTCTAGCCGGCATAGGGGGAATGGGTTCATCGGAAAGGGCGGCATAGGCCATGTGTTGACCCATGAGAAAAGCACAGGTCTCAAAGAGGGCGCTTTTGATAAAGGTTCCCTCTCCGGTCTGCTCCCGTTCGTAAAGGGCAGCAAGAATACCGATCACAGCAAACATACCGCCAGTAATATCGATTATCGATGCCCCCGCTCGTGTAGGTTGACCGGGTGGCCCGGTCATGTAGGCCAATCCACCCATCATTTGGACCACTTCGTCCATGGCATGACGCTGCTCATAAGGACCCTTAAGGAATCCCTTCAGCGAGGCATAAATAAGCCGGGGGTTTATTTCCTTCATCAGGCCATAACTGTAACCCAGGCGGTTCATCGTTCCTGGCCCAAAGTTCTCTACAAGCACATCCACCTCCTTGATTAATTGATGTACTATTTGTCTTCCCCTTTCTGCTTTAATATCTACGGCAATACATCTCTTATTGCGGTTGTAAAAGGGATAGTAGCCGATACCAAAACCGCGCAGTCGTCTTGTGGGGTCACCAGTCACCGGCTCTACACGAATTACGTCAGCACCCATATCGGCAAGAATGAGGCCACATGAAGGCCCCATTACCGCGTGTGAAAACTCGACTACTTTTATAGAGCCCAGTGGAAGTCTGTTAGAATTAGTCATAAATTTCCTCCGCTAAAGCTATACAGAAATTTGGGTGCTTCTCCTACAGAAACCAAGAATCTATTGAAAGGCCTGTAACTCTTTTTTCAAAAACTACCTTTCTATTTGTTCCCGCCGTATATTTGCTACTAAATCTTTCCCTGACACACTAATGTACTTACCCAGAAAAGTTGTCCTGACAGAAGTTGGATTACGAGATGGCCTGCAAAGCGTGGCTAAAACCGTGCCTGTGAAAGTAAAGGTTGAAGCTATCAATCAATTAGTGAGTGCAGGGTTACAACAGATTCAGGTAACTTCATTCGTACATCCTAAGTGGGTGCCCCAAATGGCGGATGCTGAGGATGTCTGTGCTAATTTACCTGAGGTTGATGGAGTGATTTTTAGTGGATTGGTACTGAATACCAGAGGTGTTACCCGGGCGGCGGATGTTGGGCTGAATAGGGTTGATGCCTCTATTTCGACCAGTGATACCCACAGTCGTAAGAATGCTAATATGAGTTTGGATGAAGCCCTGGTTCATTTAGGGAAAATGGTAAAACAAGCCCGTGCTGTTGGATTGGAGGTAAGAGGCGGTCTTCAGAGTGTTTGGGGGTGCGTGTATGAAGGTTATCCTCCAGATGAAAGAATCAGTGAGATGGTAGCAGCGGTCATCGATATGGGTGTAGTTGCCCTCTCTTTAGCAGACTCCACAGGTATGGCTAATCCGCATTCTATTAAAAGGATCCTTGAGAAGATATTACCGCAATGTACTGGTACTCCCGTTATTCTTCATCTCCACGATACACGGGGGTTGGGTTTGGCAAATACCATTGCTGCTATGGAACTGGGCATAAACCAGTTTGACACAGCATTTGGTGGCTTGGGAGGATGTCCTTTTATCAAGGGAGCAACGGGAAATATTGCTACCGAAGATACGGTGCATATGATGAATGAATTGGGTGTAGCAACCGACGTAGATATCAGTAGGGTTGCCCAGGTATCAAGGAAAATAAGGGAGATAATCCCGGAAAATTATTTTACCGGCAAATTATACAGGATAGTAGCATGACGAGAAAAACCATTGTGGAGAAGATACTTTCTCGTCATGCGGGAAAGGAGGTGTCGGCAGGCGAGTTAGCAATCGTCAATGTGGATGCCGCCATGGCCACCGATGCCACGGCCCCCTTTGCCATTAAAGCCTTCCGGGAGATGAAAGGGACTAAGCCGTGGAATCCTGATAAAATGACATTTGTTATTGATCATGGGGCTCCAGCCCCTAACGAGCGAATTGCTAATCTCCATAAAATTATCCGCGAGTTTGCTACGGAGACAGGAAGCAATCTCTATGATGCCGGCTCCGGTATTTGCCATCAGATTATGATTGATGAGGGACACGTACATCCTGGAGACCTTGTTATAGGCGCTGACTCTCACTCAGTGACATATGGTGCCATTGGTGCCTTTTCCACTGGCGTAGGGGCTACAGACTTGGCCGCCGTAATGCTTACGGGCAAGACTTGGCTGAAAGTGCCACCTACTATCAGAATAGAACTGAGCGGGAAGCCGAACCCGGGTGTACAGTCTAAGGATATCATTTTAGCTGTGATTGGTGAGCTGGGGATGGATGGAGCCACATATAAAGCACTGGAATATACAGGCTCTTTCTTGGAGCACTTGTCTTTGGGTGGACGAATGACTATTGCCAATATGGCCGTTGAGATGGGAGGAAAAGCCGGTGTAATTGAGACAACTGGCTTGGAGCTTCCTTTTGAGTTTGAACAGATCCTGCCCGATCCCGATGCGCACTATTCAGCACATTTCTCCTTTGATGTTACTGCCCTAAGGCCGAAGGTCAGCACACCCCATTCGCCGGCAAATGTCGTGGATATTGATGAAGTGTTGGGAACCAAGATTGATCTTGTTTTTTTGGGAACGTGTACAAACGGCCGCCTAGAAGATCTTCATACTGCGGCTTCAATTTTAAAAGGGAGAAAATTGGCACCCGGTGTTCGGATGATCGTTACACCTGCATCACGTAAAGTATTGAACGCCGCCATGGCCGATGGTACTTTAAACGTACTTTCTGAAGCGGGTGCCCTGTTTATTCCCCCGGGGTGTGGACCGTGTGTAGGCACCCATTTGGGAGTACCGGGAGATTCAGAGACCATCCTGTCCACAGCCAACCGGAATTTCCCCGGACGGATGGGAAACCGCAGTGCCAGAGTCTTCCTTTCATCACCAGCAACAGTGGCAGCCTCTGCCCTGAAAGGTGTGATTACTGATCCTGCAGATGTTATGGAGGGGGTAATGTCATGACGGGGAAAGCTCATGTATATGATGTAGATAACATCGATACCGATAGAATTATTCCCGGGAAGTACACCAAGACGCTTGATACCTCAGAGTTAGCAAAGCACTGTCTTGAAGACTTGGATGAGAAATTCAGCAGTAAGGTGAACCAGGGAGATATCCTGGTGGCTGGTGAAAACTTTGGGTGCGGTTCATCCCGGGAGCAGGCCCCTGTTGCCATAAAAGTGTCAGGAATTTCTGCTGTGATTGCCAAGTCTTTCGCCCGTATTTTCTATCGCAATGCTATAAATGTTGGACTTCCTATTTTAGAGATTGCTGATCATAAAATTATTAATGAGGCCGAGCTTGACATTGACCTCCAGTCCGGAGTGGTTAAGGATATAACGGATGGGAAAGAGTACCAATCAGCAAAAATGCCACAGGTCATGATTGATATTTTAAACGAGGGAGGTCTGGTGAAATACTTAGCTCTTCACGGAGATTATGAACTCCGATTGTGGAGGATTTGATGTACAAAATTTCCCATCTCTTTAGGATTGCGCTTCTTCCACTTCTTAGGGTTACACTTTTTTCTATTTTACTGATTGCAGGTCTTATCGCCCAGGCATCACTACCACCGGGCACTTCTATTCATCTGCTTGATAACGGATTACAAGTTCTTCTGATCGAAAATCAGGCGCTGCCCATGGTAGGCGTTAATGTGGTTGTAAGAACTGGCTCAGCCTATGAGACCTTTGCCACCAGCGGAATGAGTCATATGCTGGAACACCTGCTTTACAATGGTACTACCACTCGCTCGCAGAAAGAACTTTACGATGCCACCGATCTCATTGGTGCTTACAACAATGCTAATACAGGTGAGTACTATACCAATTACATGATAGTGACTCCTGCGGAAAATATCCGAGAGGGGATGGAAATCCAAGCCGATATGCTATTCAACTCCACTTTACCAGAGGAAAAATACGAGAAGGAGAAGGGTATCGTTCTGGAAGAGATTGCACGTAGTCTTTCTAATTCAGAGGCCCAGGTAGAAAGAGATTTGCAAAGTATTCTCTTTACCGGGCACGCCCTTGCCCTGCCCACACTGGGTACCTATGCTACTATTGAGTCTCTTCAACTGCAGAAAGTGCGGGAGTACTATGCGGGTACCTACATTCCTAACAACATGATTCTCAGTGCCGTGGGACGTTTTGACTCTCAGGAGATGCTGACGGCTATTAAAGAAATATATGGTAAAGCAAAGCCGGGGGCTGTATTTCGACCAGTAGATGAAACCTTGATAACCGGGTTCGATTCAGTGTCAGGTCCCAAGGAAGGCACCATCTATCACCGTTCATATGAAGGAGATAAAACCATTCTACATTTTATTTACAGATTGCCAAGAGATGAAGACGAATCTATCCTGGAACTGATGGGAGAAGCGCTCACGGAAAAAATTCCACAATGGACAGAGGAAATACAGAAAGAATATCCTGATATATCTGTTTCCTTAACTCATGAGTTTCATTATGCCCCTTACAACAAATTTTTAGAAGTTCGACTTCGTTTAAGCGACGATGCCAAAGTCAATGCCATTCTTGAATTACTTCCTCAAAAGGTGACGTCTTTAAGTATGCGCTGGAGAGAGGATGAAATAGAGGCCCTGGTAGCCAGGATGAAGACTGAGTTCTACAAGAGCTTGGAGAAACCCCATATGTTTGGTATCTATAATGCTCGTACCTTTTCAGTATCTGGAATCGATGGATGGTTACAGAGTCTTGATTTTAATAATTATTTCCAGTCTGCCGAGAAGCTGCGTCACTACCGACTGAATGGGGATCCTATTGTGGTGATTCACCACCCACAAGATAGAATTCGACAGAGGGGGAGTGATAATGATGGCTCCCCAGAATTGTTTGAGCATGAGGAGTCTGGATTGAAATTAATTGCCCGGCAAAATAGCGCCAGCCAGCTTCTGGCAATTCATTTTCTGTTCAAACATAAGGCCAGGTTGGAGTCAACATATGGTCAGGATGCGGCCAGAATTTTTCACGATTGCTTCGGCCAGCGGATGAACTCACAAAAATTACAGAGGGAGTCCAGGGGCTTTGGGCTTTCATTTAAGGTAAATGATAATCCCTATATTCCCATGGATGATATTTATCTGCATACTGACTTCGGTTATATCCGGGTGGAAGGTCTGGCCGATGATCTTGATGGTGTTGTAAAATTTTTAAGCGGACAGATGATTCAATTTACTCCTACAGAAATGGAATTCCGTCGTGCGGTACAGGCTGGCAGGGAAGCCTACAGTTCACCAGGGCAAAATAAGGCACGGGATCGCTTTGAAGATCTTTACAACGAAACCATCTATGAAGCAATCCGGTATCCTGCTGACTCTACGGGTTTGACGTATGATAAACTATTAACCTTCGGGGAGAAATATTTTCAACCAGGTAATATGATTGTTTCCGTTGTTTCACCCTTTACGCCTGAACAGGTGAATGATATCTTTAGTTATTTTTGGGAAACGGAGAAAACGACCCCAGATGACGAGTTAGCTTATGAAAGGTCTTTTAAACTGCCTGAAGAACCTTTTAGCATTGTGGAAGAAAGTGAAGGGGCACAGTCTTATCTCTTCTGGGGCTATATGAAGCACATAGAACAGGAAGATAAAGCTGCTCTGAAGGCACTCTCTCTTTTGTTGCAGGATAAGATCGTGTTTGAAGTTAGGGAAAAACAAGGATTGGCCTACCGCATACATGCTGGGATTGAGGTGATCAAGGATGTGGCCTTGTTTTCAATCAACTTTGGAACACGCCCAGAAAATGTAGACGTACTGGTACCGCAATTTCCCGGTTTCTTTGCTAAGACCATGTTGGATGATATCAATGAGAAGACGCTGGAGAAGTCGGTAAACATGTACTTGGGGAGGATGATGTTTCGTCGTTTGTCCAGTATCAATCAGGCGTATTATTTGGGGCGTTCTTATTATTTTTATGGAGATATGAGAGCCGATGCTGAATTTCTGGAAGAACTACAGGAGGTTACCCTCCAGGATGTACGCGAGGTAGCAGAAAAATATATGGAAGGTGAAACCCCCATATCTATTGTGGTGCAATGATCTATCCTTCCAGTGACACGCAGAGGGAAAGTTGGTATAAGGTTCAAAGTCGTCGTCTGTGGGTGGCTGTAAGATTTCCGATCGCTTTATCATTATTAATAGCCTTATTATGTGTGGAAGGTTTATCAGGCGTTGAAATCTTGGCTCATGATATTCAGTTGACCATAGATGTGGATAATCGCCGCGCAGAGATTACTGACCGTGGGCGAATGAGCGTAAACAGAGGATGGAATCTGTTTTATTTGAATAAAGATGTCATAATAAAATCCTTCTTAATTGATGACCAACTGGTAGAGTATCAATCTTACCTTTCCAGCGATTCATTGTCCCTTCCTGCCTACCTTAAAGAAGAAGTTACCACTCGCGACAGCCAAGAGCCTCTCCAAATAATTACTTTTCAAGCTAATATTGGAGATGAGGCTAAATATGTTGTCACATATTCAGGAGAATTTTATGAGGATGTGGAAGGGGTACAATTTTCAAATGAAAAAGTAGGCCGGGAAGTGGCTGCTACCATTTCTGAGGTAGGAGCTTATTTTAGTCCCTCTGCGAATTACTATCCAACGGGTGATGAAACCATGGCCAGGTTTACACTAACAGCTGACATTCCTGTCAACTGGGAATCCATTAGTGACGGAAATCGCCTGTCAAGTAAAATCATAGCTAACCGAAGGATACAATCTTGGGGCAATCCCTATCAGAGTGATGGGCTCATGTTCATGGCAGCTCCTTTTGTTACAAAATCCACTTGGGTGGATAGTGTGGAAATAGCGTGTTATTTTTTTCCAGAAGACACGGCTCTTTTCGATAGTTATTTACCAGCAACTGCACGGTACATTCAGATGTATTCGGAACTGATCGGACCCTATCCCTACGGGCGGTTTACAGTAGCGGAAAATTTCTTTCCCACCGGGTATGGCATGCCGGCCTGGACCCTTTTGGGAAAGCAGGTGATTCGACTCCCATTTATCGTTTATACTTCTCTTGGTCATGAAGTACTCCACAACTGGTGGGGGAACAGTGTCTACGTTGATTATGAACGTGGTAACTGGTGTGAAGCGGCTACGGTATATGGTGCTGACTATCGCTATAAATTGATGCGCTCGGATGAAGATGCTCGTAACTACCGCAAAGATATCTTGAAACAATATGATAGCTATATCAGCAAGGAGAATGATTTCCCTATCAGGGAGTTTCGGTCGCGCACTAGTCCTGGCACACGTACTATCGGCTACAACAAAGCTATGATGGTGTTTCATATGATAGAGGAAGAGATAGGGACAGAATCCTTTTTCAGCGCTTGGCAAGAAATAAATGCTCGTTTTCGGGGTGTGCCAATTTCCTGGGAGGAGTGGGTCACGGTTTTGGAAGAAGTATCAGGCAAGTCTTTGGAGTACATTATTCCGGAGTGGATTGATCGTCCCGGGGCACCAGTGCTAGCAGTAGAACTGCAGCGGGTTGAGGAAACCAGAAAAGGCCATCGTGTGAAGTTATTACTGAAGGAAACGAGTGGGCAGGGATATCATCTCCGGGTACCATTACGGTATTTTGGTAAAGATAGTAGTCTGGACACCGTAATTGTATTAGACAAGAAAGAGAGAGAGTACACTTTGACTTCACCATTTAAGGTGGAGTCCTTAGAAGTGGATCCTGACTACCACCTCTTTCGCCGTCTCTATCCGGAGGAAATAGAACCTATCATATCGGCAGTGCTGGGGGGATCGTCCAAGAAATTTATTACTGATGTTGAAAGAGAGGAGGCACTCTCTAAGTTTGCTGAGTTTGGCAGCAATATGACAGAAGAACAGATTACTGTGGTCAGTAATAGTGAATTGGCTGGAGGTGATTACAGTTATGTTCCTGTACTACTCAATCCTTCTGAACTCCCCGAATATCTGCAGAAAATGGTAACTTGGCAAGATGACTCAGTAGAATTGTTAGGGCAAAAGTACCCTCAAGGGGGACGAACATTGATTTTAGCGGTAAAGGACTGGATGGGCTTTAGTAAAGTGATGGTTATCCTGACGCAGGATTATGAATCTCTGCCGAGGATAGGCGAACTGATACCCCATTACGGGAAGTACTCCTATCTGGTCTTTGAGGGAACGAGAAATATAAGTAAAGGACAGTGGCCAACAGGAAAATCACCTTTGCGTCTCCAGTTACTTATGAAACAATAATATGGGTGTCAGTTGGATTAGGAGAAAGGTAAAATTACTGCAAAATGGTTCAGAAATATATTGCTTCGAGGTAGAACAACTGACTACTTTTCACGGAGGGTAATATGATCAAACCTTTATGGTGTCCACAAATATTGCTTTCCATAGGTTTGATTAAAGGGTAAAAAGAGGAGGAGAGATTATGAGAAGAACGTTATCAATTCCATTAATAGCAGTCTTTTGCATCGCTCCGGTATTGGCACAGACCGTGATATTTACTGAGGATTTCGAGTCAGGTGCACCTAGTTCGGACTGGGAGCTTTTTCGAGTTGGTGAAGAGCCCATTCAGGCGGTGGCTATGGCGGATGCACCCGCTGCACTGGATGATGGCGGGAATTACGTAGGAATGATCTGGGATGAGGATGTTTCTTATGCTGGATCGGCTAATGCCATTGCCGGGGATGTAACTCTGCAGAACTACACGATTGAGGCAGATGTCTATTGCTACAACAATCATCCTAATGGTTCTGCCTATACCGGCATCGTTGTTTACGCTGACTCCTCGCACGATGGTAGCGCGAGTAACGGGTTCTTTTACAAATTAGTAGCTGATTTCGACGCCAACAACCGATTTCGACTGTACAATAATCAGATTTCCGGGTTCAGCTACACGTTCCAGGTGAGTATTGATGCCTCCGGCTATGATACTGCCGAAGGGTGGCACCATATGAAAATGCAAGTAGAAACAGTGGGGAACGAAACCCATTTCACCTGCTGGTACGACGGCTTGGAACTTGGTCAATATGTTGATGATGGTGATGATCAATACGGTCAGGGAAAGTTTGGCTTGTGGTCCTTCCAAAACAGCTATGGGATTCCGGGCTACTTTGACAATATCGTGGTAACCCTGAACGAGACATCTGTTGACGATCACGATAATACGTTACCGGGAGCGTTCAGCTTGAGTCAAAACTACCCTAATCCCTTTAACGCCCGCACGACCATTACCTTTAATTTGAATGAACAGGCTCAGGTTGCCCTTACGGTTTACAACGTAAGTGGTCAAGTTGTCCGAAATTTGGTACGAGGACAGCTGGACATTGGGAGCCACTCGTTCATTTGGGATGGCAAGGATGAGCGTGGTCAGTTAGTTCCTACAGGTGTGTACACTTATGCTGTTTACAACGGCGATCAAAAGATCAGTAAGAAGATGATTCTCCTCAAATGATGGAATTGGGGGCGAGATCGCTCATATCTCGCCCTCTTCCTCTGCAAATTCATGCCTAAAATCCGGTATCTACTTCTTCTTCAGGTTGTTTGTAGCTCGGTATTGCTGGGTGGTATTGGCGGTAAATTAGCTGGTACCGTAGTTTCCGCTGAGGGAGATCCGCTCCCGGGAGTGAATATCCTTATTGATGATACGGAGTTTGGTACTGCATCTGGTGAGACTGGCGAGTACTTCATTCTGAATATTCCCCCCGGGCACTATTCCATTCGCTATATGATGATTGGTCGCAGAACCCATGTTCAACAGGACGTGGTAATCATGGCAGATTTTACCACAACGGTTAATGTGACGCTGGAACAGGTATCCCTGGAAGCGGGAGAGGAAGTTGTGGTTACAGCGGAACGTCCCCTAATACAAAAAGATGTCACTTCCACGGTGAAAGTTGTGGATGCCGAGGCCATTGTTGATATGCCCGTGGTAGACTTCAAGGATGTTCTGGTGACTCAGGCAGGATTTACCACAGACGCTTCAGGTGGTATTCATGTCCGTGGGGGGCGCACCAGGGAAATTCTCTACATGATTGATGGAATAGTGGTTAAAGACCCCCTCCAAGGTGACTTTTCTGGTTCAGTAAATCAAAACGCTATCCAGCAGATGACGGTTATCAGCGGTACCTTTAATGCCGAGTATGGACAGGCTATGTCAAGTGTTGTGAATATTGTTACCAAGGAAGGCGGTAGTGAATTTCATGGTAAATTTGAGCATATTACCGATCGACTGAATGAATCATCGTTTCATTCCTCAGGAGCATTTGACCGTGTATCTGATACAAATTATGTCTGGCAAGATTTGAACCCTTTTTTGCATGAATATCTGGCAGAAAATCTCTTGGCATCAGCACACAGTCCTCTGTTGCCACTGGGCAACATGAACGTGAGTGGTTCGATGAGTTTAAATATGGGAGGACAGATCCCGGCCATTAATACTAACTATTTTCTATCGGGTTATTATAGCTCAAATGACAGTTACCTGCCTCACGGCAGCGATGTTAATCAGGACGTGCAGATTAAATTGACTCAACGGTTATCACCGAAGATAAAACTTTCCGGCCATTTACATAGTTCTAACAGGCTTTATCAGCGTTATTCCCACAAATGGAAGTATTATCCTTTACACCAGAGTCATACGTTCAAGACCAATGATCGTTGGGCTTTGGCACTCACTCACACCCTCAGTCATGGACTGTTTTATTCTCTTTCTCTATCCAAGCAGGCAGTTACCACGCTCACTGCTGTTATGGATAAGGAACCAGAGGAATACGTGCGGCCCCAGACAGGTAGTGATGTCTATTTTTACAGTGAAGGAGATGAAGGTATCTTTACTAACAACAGTACTAACAGCCTCTATACCCAATTCGATATAACCTACCAGCTTAATCACCGGCATCTCCTGAAATCTGGTTTTACTATTACAAAACATAACATGGACCTGTACACAGAGCAGGAACCATGGCAGGGAGGTACCAATTTCAAGGATGATACTACCTTCACTCCTCTTGAAGGAACTTTTTACATCCAAGATAAGATAGAGTATGACTTTCTTATTCTGAACCTGGGCCTACGTTACGATTATGTTGATCCGAATGCAGCCATGTGGAGTGACATCCAGGAATTTGTTATCTGGGATTCTACAGAGAATGTCTGGATACCGGCGCCCTTGGTCGAGGTCACACCCAAGTCTCAGTGGAGTCCCCGGATTGGCCTGGCTTATCCAGTTACAGACCGTACGGTCTTCCATTTTTCATATGGTCACTTCTTCCAGACACCGACGTTTGATGCCATGACTTATAACGCAGCCAAGGATATAACCGCTACGCTGCCACTCGTTGGCAATCCGAGAGTAAAACCACAGAAAACCGTTGCCTTTGAAACAGGTTTGAAGCAGGCTCTTTCTCAAGACGTGGCCTTGGAACTGACACTCTGGTCGAAGGACATTCGCGACCTTCTATCCACGCAGCAGATTCGTTATCTCTCTAATCAGTATGTGGTTTATACAAACACCGATTATGCCAGTGTGCGGGGCCTGGATTTTTCCGTGGACAAACGTTTTACCAGTGGCTTCGGAGGTTCACTGAGTTACTCACTTTCCGTAGCAAAAGGGAATAACTCCCAGCCGTTAGGAGGCTTCTTTTCTGCTTATGAACAGGAGGAAGTACCACACCAGGAATTCTTTCTTGATTTTGACCAGCGGCACGACGTTTCAGTAAATCTCTATGTACGCACGACCCCCCAATCTGGCCCCGTTTTTATGGGTAGGCATCCATTGGCTAACGTGAATGCTAACTTGCTGGTAAATGCTGGGAGTGGTCTGCCGTATACCCCTTTCGTGGATCCGACCATACGCGTGGAGATTAATTCGGCCCGAATGCCGTGGACGTATTCTGTTGACCTGCGAGTTAAGAAGCGGTTTAATATCGGGCCAGCTGCTCTGACAGGATTTTTTGAAGTGACCAATCTTACCGATCATCAGAATGTTCTGGTTGTATACTCTCGGACTGGCAAACCGTTTGATCCTGGATTTGCCGGGGTGGGGACTTCACTGGATGCCAATCACAATCCTGCCCATGTGGGCCCGGGGCGTGAACTAAGATTAGGGGTGAGTGTTGACTGGTAGGATAACAGGTATAAGAGCCAGGGTCCAATGGGTCAAGAGACAAGAGCCAATTGGCCAAGGGTTAAGAATCAAGAAGGGATTATGTCGAAGCGGAATAAAAAGTCTTAGGGTTAGGATTTCTTTATGTTCATGGTTATTGGTTCTTTCTTCTTGGAACTTGATCCAGGCCCAGGACTGCAACCGCTGTCATGCTGACCAGTCTGTCCTTCCTCTCCTCAAGAGTATGGGTACCAGCGAAAAGGCTGTGGGTGTCATGGACAAGGGACAACTGCAGAACAATACCAGTAACGTCGGTGATCTGGCTAATTTTCATCTCTGGTTTACTAACGCAGGACATTGGCCCCGGTCGGCCGATTATGACCGCCAGTACCTGTTTGGAATGGGGTTGGTAGTTGCTGTGGATGAGCACAATGTTGTAGAGACAGTATCACAGGCGATGACTAAAATTACGGATTGGTTACCTCCGGATGATGCTGCCGGACGGCACTACTCTGGCGACATCCGGGCCGAATCAGATCAGACCCCTTTCCAGGCTTCAAGTGATTTTCTAGAGACATGGCCGTACGGGTATTATGATGAAAATGGAGTCTGGACCTCCTCCGAGGATCGGATGTGGCCTGGCTATTTTCGAGTGGATGTAAACAATACCGATCCCGATACACTGGAAATGCATCCTCCAGCCGTTACCCTGCGCGACCGGGTGAATGAGTTTACTTCTGACCGGGATATTTTCTGTATCTATAACGATGATGGTAATCCACAGGGTGTTGTGGGACTGGAAGTGGAACAGACCGCTTACAGCTACGGCCGGCCTTATGCCGAGGATTTCGTTTTCTGGGACCTGAAAATCTATAACGATAGTGGCCATGATCTGGAAGATATTTTTGTCGGTTTCTACGCCAAGTTCCGCCCTGATTATGATATGCACGATTATATCAACTTTGTTGACTCCGATAACGATGGACAGCGAGACTTTATTTATGTGTATGATCTGAACAATGTTCTTAACAAAACCTGGGCGAATTATGACGACCCTTTGGGAATAGTGGGTCTGCGGGTGTATGATACACCAGGCCAACTGGGCATTACTAACTTCCACCACTTTGCCCGGGGGGTTTCTCCTGATACGGACGAGAAGATGTGGGCGCTCATGACCAGTCTAAAGGAGGATAGTATCCTGGGAACATCGTCGTGGTACTTCCATGGTGAAGATGAGCGCATCGATTATACAGGTGAAGATTCGCTTGCTGTGTTTTATCCCCAGTGGTACGACGAGGAGAGTGGTGTTGACCTGGAAGGAGATGGCATCAATTTCATCTTATCCAGCGGACCCTTTACCCTTCAGGCTGACTCCATGGTGACCCTCTCCCTGGGACTGGTGATGGGTGATGCCGGCGAGCTACCCAATGAACCCGATACCACGGATCTGATGACTAATGTCCGCATGGCTAATGATATGTACAGGCTTTACTTTCAGGGATCGGGTCCTCCTGATCCACCGGTGGTGGAGGCGGTAGCAGGAGATGAGCGGGTGACCCTTTACTGGACCTCCGAGCCCTCTGAGAGTGCAACAGATGTCCTTACTGGAGAGATGGATTTTGAGGGTTATAAGGTTTTTCGTAGCACGGATCAGGGAGTCACATGGGGTGATGTGGTGACCAACGCCCATGGTATTCCTGTGGGATGGGAGCCGATAGCTACATTTGACTACTCGCTTAGTGAAGATTTACTTCGTTATGGAGTAGACGTCTCTGGTCTCGATCCGGCTTTCCCGCAATTCTTGGGGACCAACTCTGGTTTAGCGCATACCTTTGTCGATTCCAATCTTATCAACGGATTGGAGTACTGGTATTGTGTAAGCGCTTACGACCGGGGTAATCAGGATACAGACAGCTTGGAGCAATCGTATCTTTATCCTCTCGGCTCTTCTGATCTTGAACCTCATACAGTGTCTGTGGTGCCAGGAGTTCCCCCCACCAATTTTACCCGACCTGCTGTTCCGGAAGATCAATTGGAACCTATAGGAGGGTTGTCTGGAGGTATCGTCAAAGTGGAGTTGGTTGATCCCGCAGCCATTACTGGGCACGGTTATAAAGTGACTTTTGGGGATAGTATTGAGTATGTAACGGAATCGGGAGAAACGATTCTCGATATCAGTTTTACTCTGGTGGATACTACTGAGAATGACACCCTGTTTCACAATCACCAGCTTTCGGATGATTCCGGGGATAACCTGCCCGTGGTCGATGGCTTCCGGTTGACAGTTCAGAATACACCCACAGGAGTAGAATTCATTGGTTGGACCAAGGTGTCAGGGGATACGTCTACTTTTGACTGGCGCACGGAAAGTAAGCGCCCCGATCTTGTACCCAGTGGTCAGGCCTATGGAGATTTAATAGAGTCTATTGATGATTTCCGTATCACCATTGACACTACAGTCTCCGGTGGTTTGGAGGCTGGCTGGTATGACCTGTATCAGGGAGTGTGGGCTAACGAATTAGATGTAGGGTTAGATTCCACTATTCACTTGCCACTAAAGGTTGAGATTGTCACCGACACACTTAATCCTGTAGATATCTCGGATCATACCATTTTAGGTGAATTTTACCTGAATGCCCCCTGGGAAGATTACCGGAGAGATTACTATAGCCCGATAGGGTGGGATCTGATACCCGGTGGGGCAGGCTTTACTCCTGCCAGTCCGGGCTGGTACGAGCTGCATGTTGATGTACTCATCTTTTCAGATGAGGACAGTAGTAACAATTATCTCTATCTCCTGACCAACAATGCACCCGATACCTTCATCAACGCCAACAATGACTCGGTATTCCAGGAAGCCCGCCCGCCGTCACACGGAGATCAGTTCACCATCAGGACTTATAAGCCCTTCCGGCAGGAGATATCATATACTTTCGGTACTACCGCAATTGAGAAGGTTGCTGGTGTCGGAAGTCCATTTGATAGTCTTAAAGTAGTTCCAGATCCGTATGTAGTGACTAATTTATGGGAGACAGGGGAATTCGGTAAAAAACTCAAGTTCAACAATCTTCCCGATCTGTGTACCATCAGAATCTATACTCTGGTGGGGGAACATATTGCTACTATTAAGCACGATTCCGACGTGGGTTATGAGTTTTGGGATATGCGTACGAGGAACGACCAGTTTATAGCACCAGGTGTTTATCTCTTCCATGCAGAGACACCTGCTGGTGAAGAAAAACTGGGACGATTTCTGGTGATCAAATGAAACGCTTTCTGATCTTGGCTCTGATATTATCTGCGGTGGTTCACGCGGAGTTTGATAAAGTGGGAACCACTACGGCTCAATTTTTAAAGATGGGTGTGGGTGCGCGAGCAAAAGCCATGGGTGGTAGCTTTGTTGCCCTGTCTGATGATGGTACTGCCCACTACTGGAACCCGGCCGGTATGGTAGTAGCCCAGGGAATTTCTACGACGTTCAGTCATACAGATTGGGCCCTTGATATTACACATGAATTTGTCAGCGTAACCGTCCCGCGAGGTCCAGTAGGAGTGTTTGGTCTATCCATCTCAGCCCTGACCATGGATGAGAAGGAAGTTACTACGGTTATTGAACAGGATGGATCTGGTCTCTATTACAGTGTCATGGATATGGCTCTGGCAGCGAGCTATGCCCGACGCATGAGTGACCGTCTTGCCTACGGGGTTACGCTCAAATACATTCATCTGGCAGCCTATAACGAGATTGCCCAGACGTTTGCCATTGACATAGGTTCTATTCTCCAGACTGATTTCTACGGGATGAAGATTGGGATGGCCCTATCAAATTTTGGTGGGGAACCCAGGTATTCGGGAAGGGACCTCCTGCAAAAAGCCGATGTAGAAAAAGATGTGGAAGGGAATGTGTTGACAGAAGCTGAATTGAAGACGGAGCCGTGGCCTTTGCCGCTGATGATTCGTATCGGTGTTGCCATGGATGTGCTGGGACAGGAAGAGGCTATCCTGTCCAGGAGTGCCCACAGATTGACACTGACCCTTGATGCTGAGCATCCCAACGATGCCCCCGAACATCTGAACTTTGGCCTTGAGTTCGCTTTCCGGGAGCTGTTTTACCTCCGGGGGGGTTATCGATTGAACTATGATCTGGATAAGTTTTCGGTGGGCGCGGGCTTTAGACTACCGTTGGCTAACTTGACCACCACTATTGATTATGCCGTCATGCCTTTTGGTCCTTTCGGGACAACGGCGTTTATCTCCATTGGGGTTTTTCTGAAATAGGGTCGATGGGAAGAAGAATTTGAATTACAGGAGGGTAAAACAGTGATAAAAGCGCCATTGATCTTGTATAAGATATTGTTGATAATCTGGTGTTTACCCCTGTGGGCTGAGTCTGGAGAAAAGGAGCTTCCTGTTACACCAGTGCCCGGATTACCGGTAGCTGCTGAGGCCTACTTTTCCCCCGATGGCAGGAGCTTAATCTGTAATGCCAGAGTCCAGGAGGACGATGAAGTACACCATGTCTATGTGGCCAACGTTGACGGTACCAATATCCGTCGTATTAATGATCAAGGAGAGGACGCCTGCTCGTACTTTTTTCCTTCGGGAGATAAGATTATCTGGACTTCTACCCGGGACTATCCCGACATTCCCGTTGGCGATTGGTCTGTTCCCACGATTTACCCCCAGGGAGCGGAATTGTATGTAAGCGACCCTGATGGCGCTAACATCCAGCGCTTGACCCACAACCAGTATTATGATGCCGAGGTATCTGTCTCCCCGGATGGTAACTGGATACTCTTCACTCGTCAGATTGACGGTAAGCTGGACCTCTGGCGCATGCGTCCTGATGGTACCGGGGAATTCCAGATCACCCATACAGACGATTGGCAGGAAGGGGGTTCCTTCTACATGCCGGATAGTGAGACTATTCTGTACCGGGCGTGGAAGCGGGAATTTGATGATAAGCGAGCCAAACCTATGACGATCTTCACCATCAAACATGATGGTACGGATCGAAAGCAGATCACTTTCGATGATGGCACCAATTGGGCTCCTCATCCTGGTCCTGATGGGAAGCATTTCGTATTTGTGAAAGTGCTACCACCCCACAATTTTGAAATATATATGATGAATATCGAGACGGGTGAACAGACTCGCCTGACCTACAGTGACGCTTTTGACGGTTTTCCGGTCATGTCCCCAGACGGCAGGAGTGTCCTGTTCAGTTCCAGCCGCGATGCCGCTCCCGGTGAACGTAAACTGAGTCTATTCATCATGGATATCAGTTCATTGATGGAGTAGTTGCTGGTCAGTCTACCTGTAGTGATACTCCCTTTCATGGGAGTTTATTCGCCTGTCCCGTAGTGAGGTACGAACGTATCGGGGATTAAGCGCAGGGGTTCACCCCCTCGCTTGCATATTATTCTGTAAATTCCCACTGTCATGAACGTCTTCGTCACCGACGGCACCAGATTCGTGGGGGGCTACGTTCTGGAAGTCCTTCTTGAGGTCGTTAATTTCCCTATACCCATTGTGCTATAAAAGGTAGCCCCCGCAGGCGCGGGGATGAACCGGCAGGAGAAATGTCAGTCGTGGTGTAGCATGGTATACTGGACTCAACGGTCCAGCTTCGGCAAAAGAAGCTCCTTCTTATTCATCACAGCCCTGATAAAATTAACAGAGGTATGTGATTAAATACTGGTATATTTGTATAGGATGATATACATTTATACCAGTATAAAGGTATAGGATGTCTGAAAATGCTTTACCCAAGAGATATTGAAAAAGAAATACTAAATGAATTAGACAGTCCACGGGCACTATTTATTTTGGGCGCCCGCAGAACCGGAAAGACATCGTTGTTACAACGAATTCGCGAACAACTTCCTTCTGGCAGTAAATCCCTGTACATTGATTTTGAAGATCCGGATGCGCTGTCTATTGTCAAAACAGGCTACAAGAGCTTTTTGGCTTACATTGACGGGCTGGGTTTTTCTCCCGGACAGAAAGTATATGTTTTTTTGGATGAAATTCAGTACTTGAGAGATTTTGCCTCATTTATTAAGCTGCTGGTAGATCACCATTCCAAACGTGTCAAACTAATCTTGAGCGGTTCATCGGCGGCACAGATCAAATTCCAGTTCAAAGATTCATTAGTTGGGCGGAAATTTATTTATGAACTGTTTCCGCTTACATTCCGGGAATTTGTCGTTTTTAAAGAGGAACAGAATTTGGTGCGTCTATTAGGCGCCAACAGACAGCAGGCGGATACTGACGGTCTCGGATTTTTTGTTAAAGATTTACTCCGTTATTACTATGAATATATGAATTACGGCGGGTATCCTGAAGTTGTTCTTGCGCCCGAATATGCAAAAAAACAAAAGCTGCTAAAGGAAATCTCTCATGCCTACATCTTAAAAGACATCCACAATATATTCCAGGTAGAAAGACTTGATTCATTTAATAATCTGGTGAAAATCCTGGCTTTACAGGTCGGTCAGCTTCTTAATGTCTCCTCTTTGTCACGGGATAGTAAAACTACCAGACCTACAGCAGAGAAGTATATTAATATCTTGGAAGACACGTTTATTGTCCGGCGTGTTCCGCCGTTATTCACCAATAAGAAAAAAGAATTGAGAAGAATGCCTAAAATATTTTTCCTTGATACGGGTCTTAGAAACTATTTAATAAATAACTTTTCTGAATTTTCATTTAGAACAGACAGGGGACAATTACTTGAAAACACAGTTTTCTCCGCAATGTGGAAAAACCGTGAAATAATGGATAAGTTATTTTTCTGGCATACGGCGGACGGTAAAGAAGTTGATTTTATTCTGCAGAAGGGAGTTGATTATATCCCCTTTGAAGTAAAGGTAAAACGAACAGCTGTCAATCATCTGAAAATATTCGCTGAACTGTATAACAGTCCTGAAATGAATCTTGTGCGATTGGACCCGGGCGCTATATCCGAAGGATCCTATGGACAAACAAGTGCAAACATTCAGGTGATACCTCCCTGGGTCATTTAGGACAAAAATCTATGCAGCTAATCCTCAACAGCTTCGGTGCCTATCTCTACAAGTCAGGGGATATTGTTAAGATCAAGGTGCAAAAATAAATCGTCTAAATGAACGCACCCTGTCTACATTACCTGCCCGACTGGCGGGCGATGGGCAGGTACTAAAACAAGGATTGAAAATCCGATAGTTAACTAACATTAAGCCAATGCCAACTGGAGTGGATGGATCGTGTATTGGTTTAAGCGGCTGATACTTTTGACTTAGAATGATGTAAATTCTCTTCACCATGAGAATTTTTGTCACCGGCGGCACCGGATTCGTAGGGGGCTACGTTTTGGAAGCCCTCCAAGAGACTGGTCATCAAATCATAGCATTAGTACGATCCGGGAGTGAGCACAAACTCTCTGCTGATTTTTCTGGTGAGACCGTTCCTGGTGATGTATTCAACTTTATGTTCCCTTCAGAGTGCGATGTTGTGATTCACCTTATCGGTATCCTTCGTTCTAACCTCTGGCGGGGGGAGACCTTTGAGAAGCTTCACTTTCGGGCCGCTAAGGTCGTTGTGGATAAGGCCGCAGCTGCTGGTGTCAAGAGATTCCTGCTGGTGAGTGCCAATGGTGTGAAATCTGATGGAACCGCGTATCAAAGAACAAAGTATATGGCTGAGCAATACCTCCGCAACAGCAGTTTGGAGTGGATCATCTTTCGTCCGTCAGTGCTGTTTGGCGATCCGGCCCATCCCAGTGGAGATGTGGGTAAGCCCGAGTTCAGCTCCCTTCTCTACAGACAGATGGTGAAACCACCAATTCCAGCGCCCATGTTTCATCCAGGGTTAAAAATCAGGCAGTCAGGTGAGTTTAAGCTACAGCCAGCTTATGTTGGAGACTTGGCAAAGGGTATGGTGAAGGCTCTTACTAATGACTTGTCAGCTGGGAAAATATATCATGTGGGCGGTTCTGCTAAGCTGACGTGGCGGGAAACTATTGATACGGTTGCTGCAGCTGTGGAGAAACCCCGTAAATGGAAGCTCCCCGTGCCTGCCTGGGGGATTGGAGCTGCAGCGGCTGTGCTGGGATGGCTGCCTTTTTTTCCCATCACCCGGGACCAGATCACCATGCTGATGGAGGGAAATACGTGCGATGGGAGTGGCTTCTACCGTGATTTCGACATCCAACCAACAGCTTTCACTCCTGAGAATCTGGGATATCTTCGATAAAAAGCTCGGTTCTTCACCTATACACCGGAACCTACAAAGCAGAGGTTCGATTTTCCAACCTTCTCTTCCTGAATGTCTGCCTGACGGATGGACTATAGGCTATTATGGCGGATTTACAGCTAAGCCTTCTCCTCTTTCATACCATCGTTAAGTGTCCTGCGACCCAAAGGGTCTCCTGTTATGTTTCCCCCCTCTGCTTTATAAGAGAGGGGGTGGACACCGAAGGTGGACGGGGGTGAGTTAGAGGGATTATGTTAAAAATAACTTTTCACTATTCATTTACACTGGAACTCACAAAGCGGGGATAATAGTTTTATTTCTCGCCATTTTCTTTGGCGCAAAGAAAACGGCTGCAAAAGAAACAGCCGCTGTAGAAAAACCAAGGAGTTTTGTTGTCGCTCGAGGGATTATTCAAATTCTTCCTGTCATTTATGACGGGATTCAAACAGTGAATAATCCTAATCTCTTACTCCAACTCAACTTTTATCCCCTGGTTTTTCTAATGCGGCATATTAAAGGGGGAAACCGTCGTTCACATAAGCTGAGGTTGTAGATATCAGGGAGAAAAATTTCTTGGGAATGAGTCCTGTCTTTACCAGTTGCCTGTCCACCATCTGTCTGTCGTCTGTCTACATTCTTACTACGGACAAGTAGCGATAGCGCTGACGGGTATGTATTTAGGCAAAGCGAGAGAGAAAGCGACCATTGTTCAGACTTATGATTTAAATAACTTTCAAATTATCTGTCCGCGTAATTGTATAATCAACCGAAAGATTGAAGTGATTTGATATTACCAAAATAGCAGAAATTTCGTTATTATCTAAATGTTATCATGAGATTGATTTTATTTATAAAGAGGATTACAGTTCTTACGCTGTTTTTCTGCATATCCAGCGCCGCGGATAAAGATATCGTCATCCATGGATTGGAGATGCTGGATGAAGACAGCGAAATAATCCTCCTTCTGGATCGGTTATATGTGAGTTCCGGCCAATTACCACCTTCTGTCGGCAGCTTTACCACCTATGCTGATGTCAGGGAGAGCTTCGAACAGTGGTTAGAGAAGAACCAGGAAAACAGTGCTAACCTGCAAATGATTATCGTAAAAATCACAAAGATTCTTGAGCGGGTCGTTGATAGAGATTTTGATTTATCATTAAAGTCCTTTCAACCTACTATTGAGGGTACTGTCGGAATTGATTATCTTTTTCATCAAAACCTGTACGACGCGGATTCAGTCTCAAATTTTTTCAATGTATTCAAGGATAGAGATTTTATCACCAAATATGACCAACGAGAGAACTTCATTGATGTTAGAATCAAATCCTCCTATTGGAACTATTTTTTCTTCTCGTCCAGGTTTGGTCTAAAGGAGGATTGGTCAAATCTTGATATCAGAGAAAGTCATTACCCACGGGATTTTCACGAGTTAGATGCCAATTTCAACCAGAAATCCGTTTTCACATTCCGCTTCAATCCTATTACCATAATCTCCGGCAGAGACAGAGTGACAATGGGACTGGGTGAACACGGGAAATTGTTGATTTCACACGAACTCCCTCCTTTGGATGTTTTCCGGTTTTCGGTAAAGTTCGGGAAACACATTCGTTTCTACGATTTCATCACGCCTTTGAACAATATTTCCACGAGGTTGCTGACAGAGGAAATGAGGCCTAAATACCTGCTTGCTCATCGGATGGAGTTTGATTTTACCCGAAGATTGCGAATTGCGGTGAATGAAATGTTAATCCTGAACAGCTACCTGAAATGGAATTACTTGAACCCCTTTTTGGTTTTTCACAATGTAACCAACGCCAATAACACGAATATTTTTACAGCGATAGATTTCGAATACCTGTTTTCCAACGCAGTGAAATCATACTTAACTGTTGCCATTGATGAAATCGATTTCTTTGCTGTTGAGCCTACTCTTTCTCGTGAAAGCCGGTTAGCCATGGGGTATCATTTTGGCACGAAATGGTATAATCCTCTTAATCTGCCGAACAGCTTTCTTCTGCTTGAGCTGGTGAAACTGGATAAGTGGCTATATAATTATGATGAAACGGGTAATCAGGATTTGACCTACACTTACATAGAGACTATAGATTACCCGGAAGAGAGAACATTTTACAGGTTTATTGGGCACTATCTTGGTTCCAATGCATGGGCCGCTTTTATAGATTTTGGCATTAACAGGCTCACGTTGAGTTACCAGCACATTGAACAGGGGGAGGTCCTGTTACTCGAACCGGCATGGAGTGAACATGGGGGTGTACCGGTTGAGATCAAGGATATCCTGGGCCTTCAGTATGAAAATACACTGCTTGATGGAAAGATCAGCTTAACGTCCCGACTGTTCCTGACTCATGTAGAGAATTTTCATCATAGCGGTGGAATTACGAAGACCTATCCCGAGTTTTGGATTAGTTTGGGCTACCGGATACTGTATTTGGACAGGTTCTAGCGGCAGTTGTTCTGCAATACTCTCCGTGGTTCTCCGCCAGCCCAGTAGGGAGGTGTGACCGTATCGGGGTGAACTCTGTGTACAAAGCAAAGGGATTTAGGCTGAGCTACATTTCGCCAGCACCGATAGTGCCGTGTTCATCATCAATCCAGCTCCCCACAAAGTCGTGGACCTTCTGTAGATTTTCCAGGGAACAGGTCAAAATGACCATATCCTGCTCCTTACCCGTGCGATCTACCACGTAATCCGGGAGGATGCCTTCTATCTTAAAACCGAGATGTTCGTACATTTCGATCACATCCTTCTGAGGTCGCATTAACTTAGTGATGATGTGCTTCAATTTACGTCCTTTGGCCACTTCATAAAAATCGGATAGCAGAACAGCACCCACATCACTGTGCCGGTATGCTTCAGGAATAAGGAGGCGTAAATGACCCGTTCCTCCTTTCCACTCCTCCGTATAAATCTCCAGGGAACCGTCACCTACCACCTCGTTTTTAATGAAGGCGATGCGACGGATGATGTTTCCAGTTTGAGTTGCCTCAATCCTCTCCCGGACGTGCTTAATATTAGTTACATCACTGCGGAGATAACGCCGTTCCTGGTCTGTTAAGGAGAGGAAAAATTGATGAGACAGATCCACATCGTCCAGGGTCAGGTTACGGACTGTCATCTCGGCGCCATCACGTAGGGTATACTTGTGTTCCATAGCTTCTCCTTCAGGCTTTATCCAATGATCAGGTTTACCAGTACCACGATATCAAATACGTCAATTATACCATCTTGATTCAAATCAGCCAGATGACTTTGCTGGGGGGACAAAGATTCACTGTCCAGTATATGGTTAACAATGGCGATAATGTCAAAGACATTCAGGACGCCATCCATGTTCACATCCCCGGAAGCGAAGCCGGCAATGTTGAATGAGAAATAACCGGCGAGGGGCAGTGTCTCCTCCCGGCCAGAAGAGTCGGCTGCGTAAATATAATAACGTACCTCCCCATCTGTAATGGGTCCCCCGATGACTGCGGTATATTCATCAGGATTCCCAGTAGAGACCAACAAGGTAGCGGTGTACTCTTCCATCACCTCGGATTTCCAATAAACCAACAACTCTTCTGGAATAAGCCCCGCTTCACTTAAATCGTCTATGACAACAGTAATGGTGTACTGCAGAAGGGGCTGATCCTGATCATCCAGGGGATTGTGAAAGATCTGCAGCATCTCCAGATCGGGAATACCTTTAGCCCGGCAGTGAATAGCATCGGTAGCAAGCCAGTCACCTGTAACCGGCAGGATTTCATAACCCGGCATTGCTTCCTGATAAACTGCTACCGCCTCGTCGTCCCAGGAACTGCCCATGATGGGGACAAAAACCTTTTCATTAAGAATCAGTGAGTTTGTGTAGGGCTGATTGTTGGGGGTGTAGACCCGGTAGATCTGCCACGGCTCCCCAAAGAGGTTCTGCTGATTGGAAAAATAGGAGACCACGGCTTCGATTTCATCATACTGTTCATGGTTCTCTGGGACTTCCCGGATGAGCAGTGTGGTGGGCGAGAGATACTTTCCCCAGCAATCGATATGCTGGATGTAGTCATTATTAGGGTCATCCACTACGTGGTAGATTTCCACGCCCCAGTATTGAAACATGATATCGTTAATTTCTGTGGTGCTTATATCGTTTTCGGCATAAACCAGGGAACTGGAGGCAGAGACGTTGTAACCATCCGTCATGTAGTTACCCCCGGTGTGGATAATGTCACTGGCGTAATAGGGTGTACCAAGATAGTCAGACATCTTCAGCGGTGCTTCATTATCGTTAGGTCGGGGCCGGTTGTAAGTAAAGTCCACAACAGTCATTTCCCGGTCGCCAGACACAACCCACCATGGACCATAATCCCGGGTCCAGTAGCTATCGGTGGGACCGAGGACGAATTCCACATTATCCATATTAACACCGGCGCTGGCAAACGAAGCAGCTGCGGTGTTCTGCAAGCTGGAGCTTACCAGGCAGTAGACAGTAACGTCCTCCGCCATCTCCTTTACGATAGTTGTTGAGATCCCCAGAGGATAGCGGATCAGAACACCTTGCATCCGTTCGTATTCGGCCACGTTGCGGATGGGCGCCGGGGGAGGATCGGTCTCCCGGGCGTATTCCTTGATGAGATAACGGTGTTCCCACTCCCATTCCGTGAAGCCGATAGGAAGCTCTTTAGTCACCTGGGCAAATGTAATGGTAGACAATGAAAGCAGAAGGTAAAGAGTGGGTACGATAGTCTTCACGAAGAAAACTTAAACACTACAGCGGTAGGAGCCAAGATTCTATCGAGAGATGTGACCCCCGGCAAACTTACGATTCTTTTTCCCTGAAACCGATCATATCGAAGGGGTTGACCACACTGGAAATCATATTATTAAGGTGTGCGCTGATTCGTTTGAGATAACGGGCATACAGGGCCAGGGCAGCAGAATCACGAGGGGAAATTCCCGCGATTGTGCCCTGCACCAAGTCGTCATCAATCTGGTCACAGATACTGCTAATCTCCTTTTTGAATGTAGCCATCATGATGCTGGCTTTTTCTTCGTCCTGATTTTTTAATACATCAATCGTGTTGTTAAAACGTTGTTTTATTTCCTCTTCGATTCCCGTCAGCGACTCTTCGTAACCTTCTACTGAGAGGTGTTGAGGGTGGACTTCAGCCAAGTCGAGAATGTTTTTGCAGTAGTCACCAATACGCTCGATATCTATTACGATACTCACGAGTACCATACCACTGGGTAGCACCGTGGGACCGTGCAGAGAACAGTGGGTCATGACCTTTCGTCTCACATTGCGTTCGTAGGCGTTAACCTTTTTGTCTTTCTGTCTAATATCCTGGTTGACCTCGGTGTCGTCACTTTCGCGCAGGATGCGGACAGCCTCGAGAAACATTTCCTGGGCAATCTCCAGCATTTCATAAGATTCAGCCCATGCTTCGACCAGCAGGTTATCAGATTTCCACAAGTTAGTTAATTCTTTCCACATGTTTTGTCTCCCGTTCTGAAGTTAGTACTAAAGGTTGTAGAAATAAAGTTTCTCATGGTCTAAGTGAGGAATATCAGTACAATGGGTATAAAGTGGAGCAATAGGTAGACAACGACGAAAACCACCAGATTTTTTGTCGATTTACTGGCTTTTTCGCCCACATATTCAGCTAGCCAGATGGGAATAAACTTTAATGGGTAGAAGATCATAATCCCGAAAATATTAAAGACAAGATGCGAGAAAGCTACTGTAATGGCTACTTCATTTTGGGTTGCCATGGCAGCTAAAATGGCGGTCATGGTCGTGCCGATATTTGCCCCCAGGGTATAGGGAAAGATTTTTCTGATGGTAACGAGACCTGCTCCGGCCAGAGGGATGATAAGTGATGTAGTGACCGAGCTGCTCTGCACGACAGCTGTCATAATAATACCCAACACGAAACCTAACACATCGTTACGGAACAGGTAGCGGTCGATGATAACCTCTATTCGGGTCAGGACTAAAGACCTTATGGTTTTGATCAGGAAGGTAAGCGCCGCGAACATCAGTAGTACCGAGAAAACCGTTAGAAATATTTCTTCATGTGGAAAAAGCGCGAAAATTTTGTCAACGAACTTGATGGCAGGGTTCAGAATAAATTTAAGGGGATTAAACAATTTTAGTCCGCCTGCTCCGGAAAACCCGTGGCTCAGCCAGGCTGCTGTCTTTTCAATAGGGTGGAATTTGAGTTCCAGGGGGAATAGAATAATCACCACGCATACGTTGAAAAGGTCATGAACAATACTGGCTGAAAAGGCTCGTTTGAATTCAATACGGTTTGATATATGCCCCAGGGATACCAGTGTGTTGGTGATGGTTGTCCCGATATTGGCGCCCATGATTATAGGGATGGCACCGCTCAGTTCCAGGGCGCCTCCAGCTACCATACCGACTACAATGGAAGTGGTCGTGGAAGAACTCTGAATCAAGCTGGTGGCTACAATACCAATCATGAGTCCGGCAAAGGGATTGGCAGTCATTTCCAACATGGCCTCGGCAAAATCCTTGCCGAACAGCTTAAAGGAATGACCGAGTAATTTAATGCTTAATAGAAAAAGGTAAGTTGCCGCAATGATGGTAATTGCCTTGAGTAGCTTGGATTGGGTACTTTCAGTCATCTTGGGGTGCGAAATGAATCAGTCACTGTTGTCCAACAGTGAAATAAAGATTAATAAACCGAGGTATTTCTGAGGCACTTTTTGTGTCGCGTGTTAATCAGTACAGTATGTTATTCAAAGGTGGATGTTAAGCTATTTTGCCACAAAACTCAAAGAACAAAACCGTGCCGGGTTTTAACGTAAAAGAGAAAATCAGGTAGCCGGGTTAGTTTCCTACCTCTTTACTTTTGTCTAAACTGAGTGGGTGACGGAATTGTATGAAGGAGTCCATTCCACTGACTAAATTCCCCCATGGACTTAACCCCAATTCCCTCTATTCTTAAAAAACGATTTAAGGAGTCCTTACCCGGTTTGCAGTCCCAGGTCAGGATGTCACCCTCGAGGCGTTTTGCCAGAGAGGAGCCCCTAACGCCACCATTGCCGGCGGCGGTACTCATTCTGCTCTTCCCAGAAGAGGATGATTGGCGCTTCTTCCTGACTGAACGAACCCAGGGTGTTGAGCACCACCGGGGACAAATATCACTTCCCGGAGGTACCTTGGAGAGAGGTGAATCTCCCTTGGATACCGCCATTAGAGAGACTCAGGAAGAATTGGGGATTCAAGAAAAACCAGAGATTATTGGACAACTGTCAGCTCTACACATCCCGGTTAGCGGTTTTGAGGTATCTCCCTTTGTAGGGTGGCTTGGTGAACGACCTGTGCTAAAGCCGCACCTGGCAGAAGTAGCCCGGGTTCACGAGACCACACTTGTGGAATTCCTGGACCCGGAATGTCGTAAGTGGGAGCAACGTACCTTCCGTGGGGTTGACTTTGATGTGCCGTATTTTATGCTGGATGGAGTTAAGGTTTGGGGTGCTACCGCCATGATTCTCAGTGAGTTCCGGCAGATGCTGCAGGAAGCACTGTTCCAACTTGGAAAATAGGTTAAGCTATTCTCTGTCTCGATCTTCTGGCGGCTGTATATTCAAGTCCTTATAATTAAGGAGAAATAGATGGGAAAGTTGACCGCAGAAAAGATCACCAGTGAATTAAAAAGATTACCTGGTTGGAAATTCATGAACAATTGTATTGTAAAGGAGTTTACCTTTGCAAGTTACATGGCGGGTATTGCCTTTGTGAATCAAGTTGCTACTCTGGCCGAGACGCACAATCATCATCCCGATTTAGGGGTGGGGTGGTGTCGCGTAAAAGTTTCTTTTACCAGCCACGACACGGGAGGTGTGACGGAGAGGGACATCCACATGGCACAGGAGGTTTCTCATTTAGTGGAGAGTTAGATGAAAAGGAATAAACGAGTCTTGGTCGGACTGTGTTTGATGGGAGTGACAATGTTATTTTCGAGGGGGATTGATTTGCGGCGGGGTGATATCGCTCCTGATTTTGTGTTACCTGATGAAGCCGGTCGAGAGCATCGCCTCAGCGATTTCCGGGGACAGCCAGTGGTGGTCTACTTTTATCCTAAGGACGATACACCGGGATGCACGAAAGAGGCGTGTGCTTTCCGGGATGACTACCCACGATTCGAGGAATTAGGCGTCCGTGTCTTCGGCATCAGCTACGACACGCCTGAATCCCACAGCCGCTTCAAGGCCAAGTACGATATCCCCTTCACACTCCTGAGCGATACAGACAAGTCAGTAGCCAAAAGCTACGGGGCAGCCGGTCTTGTCTTTCCCAAGCGCGTGACATTTATCATAGATGGAACGGGTAAAATCAGTAAGGTATACGAAAAGGTAAGCGTGACAACACACAGCAGTGAGATACTTGAATTCTTAAGGGGTGAACAACTGGCTAGGCAGGGAGAGAAGCTGGGGAAATGAAGAAAACATTGTTCTTCCTGCTCTTGGTTAATCTCTTATTAGGTCAGGAGTCGCCGGACGGCGGTACTATCTCCGGGTTTGTGCTCGATGGCAAATCTCGTGAGGGACTCCCTGGAGCCAATGTGATTCTAGCCGGTACGCAGATGGGAGCAGCCACAGACATTGACGGCTATTTTGTAGTAACCGGTGTCTCACCAGGCAGTTATGAATTGAAAATATCGTATATAGGTTTCGAGCCGCTGAGCCAGAGGGTGACTATCAGGAGGGGTGAGCGCCTGCGCCGGGATTTCGAGCTTGAACCCCGGAATGTGGAATTGCAGGAAATCGAAGTGACAGAAGAGAGAGTGGAGCGGAAAGTGAACATTCAGGCGAGTCGGGTTAAGCTGAATCTGCGGCAGATGAAGGGAGTGCCCCAAATTGGTGAGGCAGATCTCTTTAGGGCCCTCCATGCCTTACCGGGTGTGTTAACAGAGACCGAGTTCAGTACGGGACTGATCATTCGTGGCGGCAATTCAGACCAGAACCTGATCTTACTGGACGGTATTACTGTTTACAATCCCTCCCACCTGGGGGGTTTCTTTTCCAATTTTATCCTTGATGCTGTCAAGGAAGCAGATCTCCTGAAAGGAGGTTTTAATGCCGAGTATGGAGGCCGTTTGTCAGCTGTTTTGAACGTTCGGAGCAGGGAAGGAAACCAGAAGGAATTTGAAGGGAAGTCATCCATTTCCCTCATCTCGGCACAGACGACCTTGGAAGGACCTGCTGGTAAAAAGGGGGCCTGGCTTATATCCGGACGTCGGACATACTTCGACAAGGTATTCAAAGGAACGAAACTATTCTTCCCGTATTATTTCTATGATGTCCAGGGGCATATTTTCCAGGATCTTTCGAAGAATGACCGCATTTCTCTCAGTTGGTACACGGGTCGTGATGACCTTTCCTGGGAAGATTTTCTCCTCAAGGGTCGCTGGGAAAATAATACCCTGAGTCTGAATTACCGGAAGCTGTTCAGCGAAACATTGGTTTCCCGTTGGCTGTTGGCAAAGAGCCGCTTTGATATCCTGTTTGATTTGGGAGGTGGCTCTGGTATTAACGAAGTAGACTATATTAACGACTTTACTTTCCGCTCAGATTGGACCTGGTTCGCTTCACAGGAAAATCAGTATCGTTTTGGTGCGGAGATTAAGGGTCTCAGTTTTCAATACAGTGCTTCCTACCTGGATAGTGCCCTCTACGTATCCAGGCAATCCCCTATTGAAGCAGCCGCTTACGCCAAAATGAAGTGGTGGCTATTACCTCTTTTCATGCTGGAACCAGGGTTACGTATTGGATATTATGATAACCATCCTGAGAAGTGGTATTTCGACCCTCGCTTAGGGATGAAGTACTTGTTGACCGAAGATCGTTACCTCAATTTCTCTGTGGGTGTCTATCATCAGTTTATGGAGACCATTCAGGATGACTTTTATCCCAAGATCATGGATGCCTGGTTTGCAGTAGACTATTCTGTGACTCCGGCTTCGGCGTTTCAGGTAACAGCAGGTTACGAGGAGTATTTCGGTGCTGCCTGGCGAGTACAGGTGGAAACATACTTCAAAACCATGAACCATTTGTTAACCTTTGTAGAAACCCGGTCTACCGTGGATGAGGTTATCTCTGATGAATCACTTACAGATCTGGTTGACGAAGGTGATGGCTATGCTTATGGAGCGGAGCTATTTGCCCACAAGGAAGTAGGTCGATTAAACGGCTGGTTGGCCTATTCCTATTCCATCTCCCGGAAGAAGTTTGGTGGTAAGGAATACTACACCAATTGGGACCGTCGCCACGCCTTTAATATCTTGGGGAACTACCGCATCAACCGGAAATGGGATGCGAATATGAAATGGACTTACCAGACCGGCCAGCCTTTTACGCCAATTCTCGGTTACTACATTGAAGTATTGCCCGGGGACCCCGAACCGTTTTACCGCCCGATTCCCGGAGGTAGAAATTCTGCCCGCTATGAACCTTTCCACAGATTGGATATTGGTTTTGTGAGGCACTTCAGGCTTTTTGGTGTTCCCGGTGAACTCTTCATCCAGGTGGTGAACGCCTACTGGAGGAAGAACATCTTCCGCTATATTTATCAGTGGGGCAACACTTACAATGGCATCGATGATGATGGTGATGAACTGATTGATGAATCTGACGAAGGTACTCCCAAACGAGTGAGGATTAACGGATTGCCTATTCTGCCGACTATTGGAGTCTCTTTTGCGTTTTAATAGTCACAAGACGACACTGGCCCCGTTGGCTACAATCCTGTTATTCGTTTTCGGTTGCGAACAGTCAGTAGAGGTTCTGGACTATGAGGAAAAGCTGGTCGTATTTGCTAATCTTGAAGCGGGTCTACCAATGATAGATACGGTGTATGTCTCCTATACTTATGAGATAGAAGAGCCTCACGAAACTACTGAGAAGTGGGTTTCAGATGCGGAAGTGTGGGTAGTTGGAGCTGGTGATACCTTGGAGTTTTTACCTGTGGAAGGGCACCCCGGGCGGTACTTAACAGTAACTTTTGAATTAATTGAGTCAGGGGAAGTGTATACCTTGACTGTGGAACATGATGGAGAGTCAGTCACCGCCACCACTACTGTTCCCGACTCTTTCTCGGTGACCAGCGTTGGGTCTGATCTGTGGGAATGTGAAGGTGAGCCCCTGTACATTGATTCCATAGATCTTCATCTGGAGGAGAACTCCATGTTGGATATCCAAATGGCCTTGATGACCGGCAATTACAGTTTACTTGTCATGGACACCGTTATATACCACGAAGGTCCCTGTTATACCACTTCTTTTGCCTCTGCCCCGCTGTTCCTTACGGAATGGGAAGCGGAAGAAGAACCGGGAATGATGCGTGTGGTCTCCATTGCCTTGGACGATACAGCGACGAACGCCATCGTAGATACTTCCTTTGCTGCGAACGCTTTCAAAGGGAACATGTGGGTGGACGAAGACGGCAATTACTACCGTCCCAACCCGACAGTAGTAAATCTCAGCCAGAATATTATCGATTTTTCGTGGCTCCATTTCAATTACTACGGCCCTCATCTGATTGCCCTGCAGGCTACAGACCACGCTTTCAGTGATTACTTTTATGGTGACCCTTTCCGACAGAACCAATGGATTTTGCCGGATAATAATATTGAGGGGGGTTATGGTCTTTTCTCATCTGTGGCGAGTCAGTATTTTCTGGTTTACGTGGCCCCGGACACCTCTGGCTCTTAGATAACTTAAATCATCGTGGACAACCCCCTCTGGCGAGATCGGGGTGTACAAATTACACGACCGGGGAATTAGCGATTTCCTGTTTTCCAAACCCATAACCCGTTCTAACTTCTACCTGTAATGTCCTATGCGCGAATTTTTGGAGTGGGTCCTACAGGGCTGGCCGGCACTTTTCTGATTTGGGTTGGCGTCCGGTTTGTGGAATTAAAGCTGGGAGTTCCGACTATCGGGATGGAGCCCACTTTTCGTCTGCTCCTGCTATGGTTTTTCTTGGTGGATTTCGCTGTGACGGTTATCTGGTCACAGTTCGCTTTACCCCCGTTAAAGCGGGGGAAAAATTTAGTCGTTACTGGTCCTTTCCGGTTAATGAGGCATCCCCTCTACGCTGCTTTTATTTGGAGTGGAACCGGGGCCGTTGCCATGTGGTTTCAATCGTGGTTACTGATTTTTTCTGTTATTCCCATTCACATCTTCTGGGTCTGGCACATCCGTAGGGAGGAACAATTCATGCTGGATAAATTTGGTGATGAGTACCGAATATATATGGAAACAACAGGGCAGTTTTTTCCAATCTTAAAAAAAAAGAGTGATACTCCTTAGGGGGTTCGGGATGGGGTAAGGCCACTTATTCAGTGGTGTTGGGGTAACGTCTTTCTCCCGTACGACTATTTCAATAGCAATAGTCGAGATGATAATTATTTCATAGGGAAGAAACAGGTGTTTATATAGTGATTTCTATCAGAGAACTTGGTCGGCCTCTTATCTTTGGGGTTGCCTTTGGTTTGGTGGAAGCTGCTGTGGTCATCTATCTCCGGGCCCAGTTCACTCTCAATGGGGATCTATTCTCCCTGGAAACATTGCCAGGAGATATTATCCGTTTGGAAATGATTCGGGAGGGGGCAACCCTGGTTCTTTTAGGAGTAGTGGGAGTTTTAGCGGGCAGGAGACCTCTATCCCGGTTTGGAGCTTTTATGATGACATTTGCCACGTGGGATATTTTCTACTATGTCTGGTTGAAACTCTTTATCGACTGGCCGGGCTCACTTTTAGAAATGGATGTACTCTTTCTCCTTCCTGTGGTGTGGATAGGGCCTGTTCTGGCACCGTTAATGGTGAGTACAGCCATGATTATCTGTGGCAGCTGGATCTACCTGAGAGAAGAGAAAGGACCGCCCCTGCAGGTAACAGTCGTGGACTGGCTGGTGGAGATAGGCGCTGCAGTACTGATTGTTGCCTCGTTTATGCGTTGTGGTCAGCAAGATCAACCGGAAAAATTCCCGTGGATGCTTTTCCTTGTGGGATTAGTAGGGGGAGTGATCTATTTTGTCTGGAGTGCGACCACTGACAATCGTGCATCGGGCAAATGAATTTTAGGGCTAAGCATATCATTGTTCCTGTTGATCAAATGATCTTTCGCCGAATTTTTTATCTTGCTCTACCGGTCATTCTCGGCAATTTAAGTCGTGTGCTGATGAATCTTGTCGATGTAGCCCTGGTGGGTCGTCTGGGTAAGGAAGCATTGGCGGCAGTGGGTATGGGAGGCATTCTTATCTGGACTGTAGTGGGCTTTGCTTTGGCCATGCGGACAGGTGTGCAGACGGTGGCTTCACGTCGCTTAGGACAAGGTGAGTATAAAGGGTGTGGATTAGCCCTGAACAATGGTCTTCTCTTTGCGGCTGTTACGGGTGTGGTTTTATCAGGCGCTGGCTATTTTTCAACCGAAAATATAATTCCCTTTTTGTTAAATGATCCCGCCGTCATTCCCTTAACAGAAGTGTATACTAAATGGGGTTTTCTGAGTGTCTTTTTCATTTCTCTAGGGTTTGCTTTCCAGGGTTTTTTCAATGGAGTGGAGAGGACAAGGATACATATGCAGGTTACCATTGTGGCGAATCTGTTAAATGTATATCTGGATGTAGGATTGATCTTCGGTAGTGAAAATCTGCCCCACCTTCTTTCCAATACTCCTCTTGGAAACATCTCAATTTTCGCCGGTCTGTGGACGCCATTTAACTTCCCAGCTCTCGGTGTTAAAGGCGCTGCTATTGCCACGTTTATCGCTTCTGTCTGGTTGACTATTCACTACTTGCTGAATGCATTGATGCCAACATTTCGCAGGGAGTTTGGGGCCCTACGGGGAGGTTTCGACCTGCAGATTTTCCGACGGGTGGTAAAAATAGCAACCCCTCAGGGATTGCAGGAGGTTGGGGTTATGATTGTCTTCGTACTTTTCTTTAAAATTATAGCCATGGTAGGTACCTTGGAATTGGCTGTCACGCAAATTGCCTTTGTGATTATGCAAGCCTCTTTTCTACCGGCAGCTGGATTTGGTACAGCCTGTGCAACCTTGGTGGGAAAGTATCTTGGTGAAGATAATCCAACCAGGGCTGAAATGAGCATTGTTGAGGGTATTCGCTGGGCGATTATCTTTATGGGAAGTATGGGTATCCTGTTTATTCTCTATCCCAGGACCATTTTGTCCTTCTTTACCGATGATGCTGAAATGATTGCGGGGGGGGTGTTCGCTTTACAGGTGTTGGGGCTGATCCAATTTTTGGATGCTGTGGCGATGACGCTCTGGAATGCCCTTTCTGGGGCGGGTGAGACAAAATTCCCTGCCGTTGTGGAGATGATTATTGCCTGGGTATTTTTCCTGCCCCTCTGTTACTTATTAGCGGTTGTGTGGGGTTATGGCATTGCGGGGGCATGGTACTGTTTTGCTGGATATATCGGTGTGTACGCTATAGCGGTGGTTTGGAAAACCATGGAAGGAAAATGGAAACATATTGAGGTGTAGAAGTATAGGACAGACTTTCCGGTTCGTTCCATGTAGTTATAGATTGTAAAAAGTTTGTATTATGGGAGTTGGTAGAGGGGCAATCTGGAAAGATTGTCCTAAGTTATGTGACCAGTATCAAAAAATATTTTCAATTTCTTGACTCGGTAGAATCCTACTCGTATATTCCAAGCAAAGCTTGAGGCAAAGCATATTTCCAATTCTGGCAAGCGGTGGGTGAATCCCACTA
This sequence comes from Fidelibacterota bacterium, assembly GCA_046861645.1. Classification (GTDB taxonomy): domain Bacteria; phylum Fidelibacterota; class Marinisomatia; order Marinisomatales; family UBA2128; genus UBA2128. The sequence continues at coordinate 44,205 of JBHHUM010000006.1, forward strand.
CATTAGTAACAAGAGATTTTCCACCCACTAAGGGTGCGGGATCTTATGTTTTAACATCATACTGCCTATAGGAGGGAGCCATGTATAGAAGGATATTAACTACCACAACAATGATGTTCCTGATGCTTGGTGTTCTTTGGGCCGGCACGGCCCAGGATGCACAGGTAACTGAAGCAGATAAAGGGGCTGAGTACGAACGTAATGTTTTCCTGCAAAATCTCTACATCTATACCAAAGCTGATCTTAAGGAATTTGGCGTCAATAAACTAGACCAGTTACTCCAAATTGCCGAACAGGAAGGGGTGGATGTAGCTATTCCACTACTCAAAGATGTGATCCGTGACAAAGTTCCTGCCTTAAGTCATTCTGTTTCGCAGAGCTCCAGCGAAATGCTTTTTTCTCGCACAGAACTGCTGAACGAAAACTTCGATGCCGGTATCCCAGGTACATGGACGGTAGTTGATGGAAGTAGTGATGGTTTTACTTGGCAGGGTGTCACTGACGACGGGGGCAGTACGCTTGATGGTACACCATTTGTATTTGTAGATAGCGATGCTGCTGGCTCAGGGATTACTATGGATGAAGAACTTGTTTCACCTGCCGTGGATGCTTCGGGTTATTCCAGCTTATATATTGAATTTGATCAGTATTACAACCATCTATCTTCGGACTCAGCTGAATTAGATGTTTGGAATGGATCTGCCTGGATCAATGTGGCTGGGTATTATAGCGATATTGGATCTTGGTCTACTCCTGACTTCCAATCCATTGATATATCCGCTTATGCAAATGCTTCTTTACAAGTCCGTTTCCGCTATATGGATAATGGGTCCTGGGCATGGTACTGGGCAGTGGACAATGTGGTAATTACCGATACACCTACAACCAGTGATCCATGTGAAGATTATCCTGATGCCAACGAGCCGAATGACGACATGACAACAGCAACGTCTATTTTAACAGACAGCACAGTGATTGTCGCCTCAATTTGTGATGCCGATGATATAGATTATTATTCCTTTACACTTTCTTCTCAAATGGACGTATTCATAAATACCGACAGCATCTCTTTTGATACATACGATACAGATACGTATTTGACATTATATGATGATGCTGGGGCATCAATAGAGACAGATGATGATGGAGGTCCTGGTTATCTCTCAGAAATTTCCATTACCCTTGATGCTGGAACATACTATGTTGAGGTAGACCAGTCTTCCTATGCCACAGGAGATATTTTTGATTACGAGGTAGCAGTAATGGCAACGGCACCAGCTGCCCCATCACCTTATGATGGCGTGATAGTCATCAACGAAATCATGCAAAATCCTTCCGCTGTGAGCGATTCATATGGCGAGTATGTTGAATTGGTCAATCTTAGTGGCGCAGATGTTGATATCGAAGGGTGGACTTTTGGGGATAATGATTATGAGAGTTTCGTAATTTATGCTGATACTACTGGGCACGGTTACGAAGGTGGCGGTGGAACCACGGTTGTTCCCGCTGGTGGTTTCCTTGTGCTCGGAGCCAGCGCGGATACAAGCATCAATGGTGGGACGCCTGTTGATTTTGAGTACGGTGGTTATGGGGAGCTCGATGGTATAACCCTATCCAACAGTTCCGATGAAGTAATACTTTCGGACGCCGATGGTCTATTAGTGGATGAAGTCTGGTACGACAATGGGGCTACATTTCCTGATCCAAGTGGTGCTTCTATGGAATTTCACCCTGATTCCTTAGCTGCTGGGGCTGATAATGATGATGGTTATGCCTGGCACGCAGCTACGGACCCGTTTGGTGATGGTGACTTTGGTACACCAGGAGATGCAAATGGTACCGGGGAAGTCGATTGTGATGCCATGGGTTTCACGGATAACAACGAACCTAACGACGACGGTACCTCTGCTACCGTGGTATATGATGGTGACTCACTGGGTGCTGCGATCTGTCCCGCAGAGGATGTGGATTGGTATACGATCACGGTTGCAGATTCTGGAACCTTAATCTCGGAAACATTTCCCGGTTCAGGTGGAGCGTATGGTACGGATACGTATCTCTGGCTTATTGATGCCACTACGGGCGATACACTGGATGAGGACGATGATGCCGGCGAAGGCTGGCTTTCAGAGGTGTCTGCTGATGTGGCAGCAGGAACATACTATATCGTGGCGGACCAATCACCGGCGTATGCTGCTGAGGACTTGTTTGATTACGGCATTAGTTTCAGTTTCGTTACGGATATTTGCGCAGACATTCCGGATGATAATGAACCTAACGATGATATGACAACGGCAACACCTATCGCAACAGATGGCAATTATATGTTAGCGGCTATTTGCCCAGAAAATGATATGGATTTCTATACCTTTTCAATAAGCGATGGCTGGTGGGAGGTTTGTATTGATTTAGACAATATAGATGGAAATCCCTATGATACTGACACGGAACTAGAACTGTATGATGCCGATGGGAATTCAATAGATTTTAATGATGACGGGTATGATTGTTCGGATACGTCATATAGTTATCAATCCACGATTTTTGCGAACCTGGGACCTGGGGATTATTTTGTCCGTGCGGACAATTCCAGTTACTGGGCCCCAGAGGATGTTTTTGGTTACGAAATTGCGGTTACGTTATTGGGTCCCGGTCAAGACCCCTGGGCTCCTCAGAATCTAACGGCAGAAGCCGGTGATGGAGAAATTTTCCTTTGGTGGGATGATCCGGAAGCGGCTAGTGACAGCGGCTTTGCGGCCTCTAAAAATGTAGTGGATCAAAGGCAAATCGCTATCGCCAAAGAGCATATAGCCAAAAAGATAGAGCAAGCTGAAAACAGGAAGCGCGCCAAGTCTCTCAATAAAGCTGATAAGGATAAGGCTCGGTATGGAAAGGTTCAGCCTGCTCCACAGGGATTTGAACAATCTATCGATCGAACCACCTGTGAGAACTGGAATACATTTAATTACTATGGATGGGGATATTTAGGGGGTGATGAGGGCGTTGCTTCGCTATTCTGGTTTGATACTGGATCGGTGGATCTTGAATCGACAACTATTTTCGGATATAATCCCATTCCAGATTCTACTGTGATAGGATATGTGGAGGTCTCTGAAGCCGATTCCAACGGTACCACACTATCTGTTATTGCTTCTGGAGATGTTGTGGTCGATGAAGCAGGAGCACTCACTTTGGATATAACAGGTAATACCTTTACCTCTACAGGTGATAACTTCCTGAAAGTGAAGATGATCCCTCAAACTGTGGTAATCGAGGACAGTATCATGGCGCCTTATCCTCTTTCCGACGATGGGACAGTTCCTACATATATGTCTGGATTCGACAGTGCTGGCGTCTTCTTTGCCAGTGAGTATAATTTCGACATCGAATTATGCTTGGTAAGTGCTGAAGGGGAGTGTGATTCCTTCCCCGATGTCTACGAGCCTAATGATGACATGACTACAGCAACATCCGTTAGTATTGGAGATACCTTAGAGGCAGCGCTCTGTCCATATGGCGAACATGATTTCTATGTAGTCGAAGTCCTGAGCACAGGTACTTTAATTGCTGAGATTCATCCGGGCTCTTTGGGGGAGTATGGTACGGATACAATTCTGGAGATCTTGGATTCTGATGGAAACGAGATTGCCTATGATGACGACGGTGGACCTGGATGGACTTCGTTTGCATGGGTTGATGTGGAGCCAGGTACTTATTATGTACATTGCTTTACTTTATGGGGCTTTAAGGGCGACTACGGTATTTCCTTTGATTTTGTGGAACCTCTTACGTTTAACATCTACTATGAAGATGGAACGTTGATTGCTGACAGCCTTCAGGGGAATGAATACAATGTTGCAGGTCTTACAAATGATGTGGAATACTGCTTCTATGCCACCACAAATATTCCTGATAGTGTTGAGTCTGCATCGTCCAATGTTGCTTGTGCAACACCAATACCTCCTGAACTTTGCCCACCGAATGATCTGATAGTAGAAGCTGGAGATGGCGAGGTTTTTCTGGCCTGGGCTCCGCCTACCGGAGGAGGTGGTTCCATGGCTGTATATCCTGATGATGGTGCTTACAATACTGGTTCTATTGATTCAAGTTTAATATTGACCGACACCAGTCTTGTAAAAGCATGTAATCCGGTTACTGGATCTACGCAGGGATGGATTATGTTCGATGTTTCTGATTTGGCAGGGTTAGGGTTTATATCACAGATAGACTTTAATTTTTACGTCAATGATACAAACTGGCCGTGGTGGAGTGCAACACCTATGAGTAGTAATCCAGTTACTGCATCTCCTGATGTTTTGTGGAGCGATATTGAAGCAGAGGCTAATGATGGCTATTACCTCTACCAGAATGAAAGCAGCTCCTATACTACAGGTTTTTACAGTCTAACACTTGAGGGGGATGCTGTTGCTGATCTGGAAGCGGCTATAGCTCAGGGTTGGTTTGCCATGGGAATCTATGATCGTGATTACCCATCAACGAGCTATTACATTATCATGGATGGTTGGGCAGAAGATAATCCACCATTCCTGACGATATTCTATGATGGTGGTCAGGTGGCGAAAGCTCCAGCGATAGATCCAAGGAATGCCGGTACTCAACTTGCCGACTATAAGCAGAATACTGATGAGGAATCATTGGCAGGTGTGAGCCGAAATAGACAAGCAATAACTACTCCAACCAGTGCGCCATTGCCATCGGACTTTGATATTGCTGGATATAAAGAGGTGATTCTGAACAGTAATCCGATACCTTCGAATAACCAGAATCGGATTGAACTTCCCGGGAATGTAGGGCCTTCAAGAAGTACCGATTGTTGGAATTACAATGATTTCTGGACATATTTGTGGTATGGTGATGTAGACGTGGCGAAGGCATCTTTGTTCCCAATGAGTCCGGGTACATGGAGATTTGAATCGGTATCCATTCCAGATTACTCCAATACTTGGATTGGTCTCGACAGTGCTGAGGCGTGGGTCAGAGTGGATCTTACGGACGACATGGGGAATACTGTTACCACCCTTGTTGAGGACGTCTTAGTTACCGATGGTTCGTGGGGAGACCTTGACCTTGGTGGGGTTGTATTTGACCTTGATGGTTCAGGGTTTGTTAAAGTATCCGTTCTTGGTACGACGTACATTGACAGCTTGGATAACTATGCACCATATCTTTTGTCCGATGATGGTAGTGTACCTACGTATCTTACCGGCTGGGATAGCTCAGGAGTTTTTGTGGCAGATGTTTACAATTGGGATATTGAGTTGTGTGCCAATTTTGAAGGAACACCTGAGGAATGTGGTTCATTGGCAGGCTATAACGTCTATCAAGATGGAGGTTTTCTTGATTACACGACGGAAACCACCTACCTTGCCACCGGCTTGACTAATGGTACTGAATACTGCTATGAAGTGTCTGCGGTGTATGATGAGGGTGAATCCGTTCCAATAGGACCTGAGTGTGCAACACCGACCACTATTGAACCGGATTTCCTAACTCACGTTACGGGTCCTCTTCAGGCAACAATTACTAATGAAGGTAATATTGGATTCCTGGATTTCGATGGAAGCCCCGGAGATGGTTTCGTATTTAATGGTGATAACTTCCTCTATGAGGGTGGATTGATGATGGGTATAAGCGCCGAGCAGGTGTCTGATTGTATCCGTGGGGTTTCTTCGGATCAAGATGATGATTTTATAGCCATCTCAACTTTGGAAATCTGGTCGCCAGGAGATATTACTAGCGAAGAAGGATTTGTTGCCCTGGAGGACTCTGGGGCAGCTAACCCCATTGGCTTAGAAATAGAACAGTCTACTTTTGCGGATACAGGTGACAGTTATATAATTTTCACCTATGAAATTACAAATCTCAATGAAACTGCTGTCATGGATTTGTATGTAGGACTGTTCTTCGATTGGGATGTCATCAATTATGGTGATAACTCCGCTCGTTACGATGCATCCAGAAGATTAGGTTATGCACAGAGTGAGCAATTCAATCCAACAGCATTCGCCGGAACTAAATTGCTAAATAGATACTCTGGTATTTCCTATCGTGCCATCGATAACCCAGGGGAATTGTATGATGGTTTTACGAATGGTGAAAAATGGAGCTTCCTAAGCGGTGGTATTCAGACCGAATCTCTAAATACTGTGGATGTCGCGACATTGTTGTCAGCGGGACCATTTGTTATTGATCCTGATAGTAGCATCATTGTTGGTTTTGCAGTTATTGGCGCTGGTAGTTTGGAAGATATGGAAACAAGCGCTGATGCTGCTCAGGAATTGTGGGACCTTTATTTTGAGGAAGTGGGCATCGGTGATGAAGTTGCAGTAATTCCAGATGTCTTTGCTCTGCATCAAAACTTCCCCAACCCGTTCAACCCGCTGACAGCGGTACCGTACGATGTTCCTGAGATTGCCGATGTTAAGATTGACATCTACAATATCCTGGGTCAGAAGGTACGGACACTGGTAACGGGTGAGCACGAGCCGGGCTTCTACAGGGCTATCTGGAACGGGAAAAACGATCAGGGTGCGCTGGTGACTACGGGCGTGTATATCTACAGGGTTACCGCCCTGAGCAAGGCTTCCGGAGAGGTCGCCTTCACCAAGACCCGCAAACTGGTGTTGATGAAGTAGACACCCTTAACAAAGGATAAAATGGAAATGGGGACGACTCTTCGTGAGAGTTGCCCCCATTTCTATATTTCTAAAAGCAGTTAACGGTATATAAAATATGTCCAATACCCCAAAAGATTAACTCCAAGCTTTTTCCGGACAGTAGAAGAAAATTCTTGACTTCTGGTTTGCCTGAAAGCATATTCTCAAATAACACTACTGTACAATGTAAATAAGTAGAAAGGAGAATCGCTATGGGAATGGATCGAGGCAGTGTAAACAAAGCAATCTTGATAGGGCATCTGGGTAATGATCCGGAGAGTCGCTATCTTCCTTCAGGTGATGCCGTACTGAACATCAGCATCGCTACTAACGAAGGGTGGCGTGATAAAGACGGTGAACAGAAAGATCGCACGGAGTGGCATCGCTGTGTTATATTTGGTAAGCAGGCGGAGACAGCGGCCAAGTTGTTGTCTAAAGGACAACTGATCTATCTGGATGGCCGCCTGAGAACCCGATCCTGGGAAGATAAGGATGGCATCAAACGCTATCAGACCGAAGTGGTTGTAAGCAACTTTACCATGTTGGGTGGAAAGAGTAAAAGCAGTGGTGAGACACCATCTGTGTCTGAGGGTGAAGATGATGATTTACCCTTCTAGGTAAATAAATAGATGGGGGTCACCTTTTGGTGACCCCTCTTATTATATGCTTTAAACGTATCCTCTTTTTGTATTAATAGTTGTGGCATTTTGATTTTTTAATCAATTGAGGAGTACAACAATAGTTTAACATTTTCTCATGTATACATAATATAATTATGATATTTATACATATTACCTAATAATATCTTGGATTAAAGCAATATATTAAATATTTTTAAGTGGCATGTTAGATGACATTGACAGGAAGCTGCTGGAGCTTCTCCAGGAAGATGGACGTAAAACAGCAAAAGATGCAGCTGAGCAGGTGGCTATGTCCATTCCGGCAACTGCGGAACGTATCAGACGTTTGGTAGATGGGGGATACATACACGATTTTAGGGCTGTGGTTGATCCTAAAAAAGTGGGCTATGATGTTACCTCCTTTATATTGGTAGTGATGTCCTCTTCTGCCTATTATGAAGAATTAGTGCGGCACGCCAAAGAGTCCAATGAAATCTTAGAATGTCACTCCATAACTGGTGAAGGCTCACATTTACTGAAGGTCAGGCTCAAAGATACTTCAGCCCTGGAAGGACTACTCCGGAAAATTCAGTCGTGGGAAGGGGTCCTTCGTACACACACCATGGTGGTCATGTCCACCTTTAAGGAAGAAACTCACTTAAGTATTTCATGACGGGTTCTACAGCAGACTATGAGGTTGTGATTATAGGTGCAGGCGTAATAGGTCTTTCCGTGGCGAAGGGTCTGGCAGAACAGGGGGTGCAGGAAGTATTGTTGATTGAAAAGGAAGAAGCTTTTGGGAGGGGAACCTCCAGTCGTAACAGTGAAGTAATCCACTCTGGGATTTATTATGAACCCAATTCCTTGAAGGCCAGATACTGCTGCTTGGGTCGGGAGCTGCTCTATCCTTTTTGCCGGGAAAACGATATCTGGCATAGTCGCTGTGGGAAGCTTGTGATAGCCAAAGATGGACAAGAAGATGATCTGCAGGTTCTATATGAGAATGCCCAGACCAATGGAGTACCAGAGCTCTCTCTTTTAGATGATGAACAGGTGGCAGTTTTGGAACCGGAGATATCTGTTTCGGCAGCTCTTTTTGTGGGCTGCACTGGTATTATTTCTGCGCATGAACTCATGGCGGCCTTCTACCGTATTGCCGAGGATGGGGGTCATGATCTTGTGTTGAAAGCACGTACCGTGGATGTTGAACCCAGAGGAGATATATACACCCTGGAGGTAGAGGGACCTGGGGAGGCGAGATATAAGGTAACGACTGACTGGGTAGTGAACGCAGCGGGCCTATATAGTGATCGAGTGGCAGAATTGTTGTGGGGGACAGAGGATAAAAATCGACCGGTATTGCATCTATCCAAAGGGTCTTATTTTAAGCTGACACCTAAGTGGCGTCAGCGTGTTCAGCATCTGGTCTATCCTTTGCCAGATGCAGGTAGTGACTCTCTGGGTATTCATATCAGTTTTGACGCCAACGGTGATTTAAGACTCGGACCCAACGTAAGGTGGTTATCAAATCGTAATGAAGATTATGTTGTGCAAGAAGAGGATAGAACCTTTTTTTATCAGGAAGCAAAGCAATATCTGCCAGCTCTTGAACAGGATGATTTAACACCTGATTTTGCTGGCATTCGACCCAAACTTTCAACACCAAGGGGGAAACCTTCTGATTTCTACATCCAACATGAGATTGACCGGGGTTACCCGGGATGGATAAACCTGATTGGTATCGATTCACCTGGACTGACTGCGGCCATTGCCATTGGTGAAGAGGTAGCGTCGTGGATAAAAGGGAGTTAAATAGGGAGAGGAAATAATATGGGCAAGGTTAAAGCTGAATATATCTGGATGGACGGTCACAAACCAACCCAGAAATTACGTTCTAAAACTAAGGTGATTATTGGACCTGTAACAGCGGTTGAAGATATCCCCGTCTGGGGATTTGATGGTTCCAGTACCATGCAGGCTGAAGGACACAACAGTGATTGTATGCTTCAACCTGTTTACTTTGTTGCAGATCCTATCCGTAATGGTGATAATATCCTAGTGATGTGTGAGGTGTATAATGCCGATGGTACACCACATAAGACCAATCCACGTGCTCATCTACGGGCGGTGGTGGAGAAGTATACGGAGCACGATCCCTGGTTTGGCATTGAACAAGAATATACTTTTTTCGTTGGTAGAACTCCCCTGGGTTGGCCAGACGGAGGGTATCCTGCACCCCAGGGTCCCTTCTATTGTGGTGTCGGGGCTGATGAGGTTTTCGGACGCAATATTGTCGAGGAACACCTGGATAAGTGTTTGAAAGCTGGAATCAGTATCTCTGGTATTAACGCCGAAGTTATGCCGGGGCAGTGGGAGTTTCAGGTGGGACCTTTAGGACCTTTAGCAGTAGCGGATGAATTGTGGTTGGCTCGTTGGCTACTTTATCGTATAGCCGAAGGCTACGGCGTTAATGCTACACTTCATCCCAAGCCGGTGAAGGGAGATTGGAACGGAGCTGGAGCCCATACCAATTTTAGTATCAAATCCATGCGGGAAAACGGTGGAATGGAGATTATTACTGCAGCGTGTGAGAAGTTAGGGGTAAACCATGAAAAACATATTGCGGTTTATGGGGCGCACAATGAAGAGCGTCTCACAGGATTACACGAAACTTGTGCGATACATGAGTTCCGTTATGCTGTAAGCGACCGGGGGGCTTCTATCCGGATACCAATGGCTACAGCTAATGCCGGGCGCGGCTACCTCGAGGATCGCCGCCCTGCAGCCAACATGGATCCCTATCAGGTGTGTGCGGTACTGATAGAGACTGTGTGTGGAGAGTAATTCAGAATTCAGTATATAACAGAAAATCCTTTACAAGTTTTAACACTTTTCATTATTCCAGAAAATTGGTGTTGAAAATAGTGGTGTTATGTGTTAAGTTACACCACAACACTTTTTGGTTTTAACCGTATCGAATAAATATCCATCAATAGAAGCAAACGTGAATCAAGCTACAATAAGCAAAGAAGCCCGAGAGTCATTTGGGGAATTTATCCGTTCCCACCGTCAGAAAAAGGAGTTGGGTATCAGGGAAATTGAGCGCATATCTGACGGACTGATCAAGGCGCCGTATCTGAGCCGTATTGAGCACGGACGGGAGAACCCGCCCGGTGAGGGGATACTCTCAAAGCTATCTGAAATTTTAGAAGTTGATCGGGATGAGATATTTGCCCAGGCAGGGAAGATGCCGCCGGAACTTCAGGAAGCCTATGTTAAAGAAAAAACTGTACGAACCACCTATCGTGCGGTAAAAGAGCGTAGTGGGGAGATTAGCGAGCCTGGCACAATGTACCAATCGAGGGGTGAATTGACTGACCGATCGAAATTACTGGCAAAGGAGCTTAAGCGGTGGACGGATATTCTGGTAAAGCAATACAACCCAGAGAAAATTATTTTATTTGGGTCGTTTGCGAAAGGGAGAGTCCATGGATGGTCAGATATTGACATCATAATTATTAAAAAAACCGATCTCCCTTTTTTAAAGCGAACAAGAGAAATAATCCGATTGTTGGATCCTATGGTAGGAGCTGACTTTTTAGTTTATACACCCCAGGAATTTGATGAACTGTGTAAAAACAGAAGATTTTTTAAACAAGAGGTGCTAACAAAAGGAACGGTCATTTTTGAAAGAACCCATTAATTACTGGATAAGTTTTGCAGAGGAAGCATTGAAGGTAGCTAGGGAGGTCTTCGAAAGAATTGGACTGGTAAGTGGTGAATGGTAACTGGTATTATCGAAAATAAAAGGGAAATCCATTCCAAATGAGGAAACTTAAAATCTCTATCCAAAGGGCTTAATTATTTCATATCTGATTTTGA
>JBHHUM010000118.1:0-5286 GCA_046861645.1 Fidelibacterota bacterium
GATCCAAACACTAAAGATGATGATCGACTTAACGACGGCCGGGGAGGTCATGCAGGAAAATTCTATGGTATATGGGATTTCAGTAAAGCGCAACTAATGCAAGAGGCAATTGCTAATCCAGAGAGCTGGCTTCTCCCGGCTGAATTCAACGAAATCGCCCACGAGCGTGGTATCCTCTCCATGGCCCGTTCCCGTGATCCTCATAGTGCCGGTAGCCAGTTTTTTATTTGCGTCGATGCGGCTCCACAGCTAGATAAGAAATATACTGCCTTCGGGAAAGTCATCAAGGGGTTGGAAGTAATTGATCAGATTGTGGCGGTAGAAACTCCCCGAAAAAAAGATCCTAAATATCGACAACCAGATGGAGATAATCCGTTGGAACCTGTGTGGATGAAAATAAAAATTGTCAATGCCCAGGAGTTAGAGCTTGAGTAGCTACTAATAATGGCGGAAGTTCGCATAGGGTTAGCACTGGCGGGTGGTGGTGCCCGGGGAGCAGCTCATATTGCTGTTCTGAAGGTTTTGCATGAGAATGATATACCTATTCATAGGATTGCAGGATCTTCAGCTGGAGCAATCATTGGGGCCATGTATTGTGCTTCTGAATCACCAGATTGGATCGAAGAGAAATACCGAAAGTTCCTCTCCAGCAGAAAATTCAAATTATTGGGTGTCCGTCGTATCCAGGAGACAAAAGACCGAAAATCTACTTCATTTATGAATCAAATTGGTCATTACCTGAAGGGTAAATTCATTCTGACGGTTGCTCAAAACCGTAAAGGTTTGCTTTCTTCAGAGAAACTGTTGAGCGCTATAGAGTCACTTCTACCTGTAATGACTTTTGAGGAATTGAAAATCCCTTTAACCGTTGTGGCAACCGATTTAAACAGTGGCCAGGAGATCATCTACACCGAAGGTGACTTAGTAGAGGCTGTTACACACAGCTCCCTGATTCCTGGATATTTAGTACCAGTAAATAATAGTGATCGTTTGATCGTGGATGGAGTTGTTAGTGCTCCTCTACCGATAAATGCCTTGCTAAATTGTGACCTCGACTTTACAATTGCGGTCGATATTTCAAGACGAGAAGTGGAATCTCTGCAGGACTATAACATAATCGATCTTCTGGCTCGGACTGAACACGTAGCCAGCGTAAAACTGGTGGAAGAACTTACCCAAAAAGCTGATGTTGTAATCAGGCCAGAAGTAAAAGATGCACACTGGTCGGAATTCGACAGAACTGAAGAATTAATGTCCTGTGGTACTGAGGCTGCTAAGGCAGCGTTACCAGCGATCAGAGCGGGGATCGAGGAGAAAAGAAAAGTATCCTATAAATTTAGAAAGTGGTTAAAAGCAAAATTATGACTCTATACCAAAAAATCAGTAAGGGGGTGTTATTCTTTTTTACCATTTTTATCCTGCTAACCTCAACATTTGGTCAATTTATTGATCCGGTAAAAGTGGAGATGAGATTGTCCAGTGAGCATGTTTCTACAGGTGATCAACTGATGCTCATTACCACGGTGACTTTAGAGGAAGGATGGCACATCTATGCTATCAATAAGGAAATGGAAGGTCCTATTGCAACCAGTATCGAAGTTGTTGGTTCAGGTATTATTAGATCAGTAGGAAAGACTATTGAGCCGACACCGATTAAGAAGTTCGATGAAGGTTTCCAGAAGGATACCTATTTCCATGAGGGAACAGTTTTCTTTGAAACACCTATAGAACTCGATCCCCTGATTATCCCCGGAAATAATTCCATCAAGGCAACGATTGTGTATCAGGCGTGCAATGCCAGTCTCTGTTTACCACCCAAAAGTGAAACAATTGACCTTGATTTTGATCTTGTAACAAAATTCGGTTCATTTATTTTACTATCTATTAGTATGGGTTTACTGGCTCTCTTGACACCATGCGTCTTTCCCATGATTCCCATAACGATTTCTTACTTTACCAAGCAGGGTGAGATCGAAGGTCGAAATCCTTTAAAGCAGGCTTCAGTCTATTCGGTTGGTATCATCGCGACCTATTCAGTACTGGGTCTTTTTCTGGCAGTTACACTGGGTGCCTCAGGAGCTAATCAACTGGCGGCAAATCCCTGGGTGAACCTGTTTATCGGTGGACTTTTTATCTACTTTGCCCTCTCGCTTTTTGGGATGTATGAGATACAACTACCTTCTTCGCTCCGTCAATTTGCTTTGAAACAGGAAGGGCGTGGGGGTTATGTAGGGACTATGTTCATGGCATTAACTTTCACTCTGACGTCTTTTACCTGCACCGTCCAGTTTGTAGGATTGTTATTAGTTCGTGCTGTACAGGGAGAATGGTTTTGGCCAGCCCTGGGTATGCTGATTTTCTCTGCAGCTTTTGCTCTACCGTTTTTTTTCCTGGCACTATTTCCTCAATATTTGGCCAGAATGCCCAAGAGTGGTGGCTGGCTTAATTCAGTAAAAGTAGTTATGGGGTTTTTAGAATTAGCAGCAGCCTTTAAATTCTTAAGTAATACCGACTTGGTTTGGCAATGGAATTTCTTTACCCGACCCCTGGTGCTGACAGCATGGGTTGTCATTGTTTTCTTAACAGGGCTATATATTTTAGGTAAAATTCGACTTCCTCACGATAGTCCCGTGGAAACTGTAGGTGTACCCCGACTTATTTTCAGTATCATCCTTTTAACCTTCTCGATTTACATGGCTCGGGGAATCGTAGGACAACCAATTCACGGTCTAATTGATTCCTACCTACCGCCCAAACTTCAGGACGGCAAGATTCCTTCACCCACATTAGGAGTAGTTACAAATAATCCATTGAAAAGTGAAGATTCAGCTTTAATGGAGCTTTCTTCAGTCCATAGTGGGTGGGTTAGAGACTATGAGGAGGGAGTATTATTAGCCAATCAATTAAGAAAGCCAATCTTTTTGAACTTCACTGGGATTACCTGTACCAACTGTAGATGGATGGAAACAAACATGTTTACTGAACCCGAAGTCGTGGAACTATTAAACGAGTTTGTTTTGGTAGAATTATTTACGGATGTAGGTTCAAGGGCAAAAGAGTGGCAAAAGATGGAAGAATCACGTTTCGGTACGGTAGCTTTGCCTTACTATGTTGTATTATCGTCGGATGGACAGGAAGAAATTGTCAGTTTTGCTGGAATGACCCCCAATGTTCAACAGTTTGTTCTATTTTTAAAACGGGGGATAAATGGCTCAAAGAGGCTGACATCAGCAGATAGAATAGAATTAACTAAAGAGAGAATATAGATATGGTTGATGTAAAAAAAGTAGTAGTTACAGCGATCGTTTTAATGGTTGTAGTGATTACAGGATTTAGTCTTTTTGATAACTCTTCTCCTGAGGTAACAACAAGTTCTGAGAACCCATCAAGTGTGAGCAGAACGTTGATGGAGCCGATAAGTTCTGAGAAAGATGATGTACAACCAGCACCAGATTTTACACTTCCTGATTTGGAAGGTATTCCAGTATCTCTAACCGACTTTGAGGGTAAAATAGTGTTCGTCAATTTCTGGGCAACATGGTGTGGTCCCTGTAAAGCTGAAATTCCAGGTTTTGTAAAGTTACAGGAAGAATACAAGGATGATTTGGTTATTATTGGTATATCTGTTGACCGGAAGCAGACAAAAAATCTCGTTGCTCCTTTTGCAGAGGATTATGAAATTAACTATCCTGTGTTATATTCAGATGGAAAGATTGAACAACAGTATGGAGGTATTAGCGGCATCCCCACAACATTTATTCTTGATCGGCAGTTAAACATTGTTCAACAGATTATTGGCTACCGATCGGAATCAATCTTTGAGCAAACCCTAAGGTCTCTTCTTTAGAGTATTCCTTTCATTAACCATGAACAAATTTAAATTCTCTATTATACTTACTTTCATTTTTTTCCTTTTCGTTCCGCTACTTTCTGCTTCTGATTACTGGCAACAATGGGTGCATTATCAGATGGATGTCTCTCTGGATACTTCCGAACACACCATAAAGGGCATTTCCAAGATCACCTATGTAAATCATTCTCCAGATACTCTTGATAAAATCTACATGCATCTCTACCCCAATGCGTTTCAGGTAGGTTCGGTAAAATATCGTGAATTTCAGCGTGTTCATTATGACGGTGGAATTTCAGCAGACAACCCGAGTTATATCAAAATTTTGCGTTTCGAGATCAATAGTAAGGGTGTTCTCCAACCAGTGGATATAAAAATTATTGATACCATATTAGAAGCACCACTTCCAAATCCTCTCCATCCTGGAGATACACTTCAATTTGAGCTTGACTGGTTACATCAAGTCCGGGAGCATAATGGCCGGGCTGGTTATAAAAAAAGTCAGTATGATATGGCACAGTGGTATCCCAAGATGGTAGTCTATGATCACAAAGGATGGCAGAATATTCCTTTCCATGCTATGGGGGAATTTTACGGAGAGTTTGGAATATATGACGTAACCCTCGATCTTCCCGGTAACTATATTGTAGGAGCTACTGGAGTCATCACTGCTGGTGATCCTGGTTGGTCTTCTGTGACTGTGGATACTTCTATTAAACTTTCCGACTGGCTAGAATCTAGAGAAGAAAAGGCTGACGATTTTACCGATAGACGTTCGGTTACTTTCCACGCTGAACAAGTTCACGACTTCGCCTGGATAGCTTCTCCCAATTTCCTTTATGAGTCCGGTGAATGGGAGGGGATAACAATTCATGTACTTTATGATGCTCAACGAGGTCAGGATTGGACAAAGGAGGTAGTAAGGCGGGGGGAACGGGTGCTGGAGTGGCTCTCCACCAATTTTGGTGAATACCCTTATCCTCAAGTAACAATTACTCACGCTCTATTGGGTGGGGGAATGGAGTATCCCATGTTAGTCATGAACGGAAGTTCCTCTGAGGGACTGATAGCTCATGAAGTAGGCCATATCTGGTTTTATGGGATTTTGGGTAATAATGAGTTGGAAGAGGCGTGGTTGGATGAAGGATTTACCACCTTTCAAACTGGTTGGTATATGATGAAACAATATCCACCTTTTGGGAGAGAAAAATCTAAACGTGATCATTTTGGGAAGTTCAGATTTCTGCAGAATCTATTCAGTATGAACACAATTTTAGAAAGTACCCGGTGGGATGTAGCGGATTTTATTACTAGTGGGTATAATACTCCTATTGCGGGTCCAGCACGGAAGTCACTCGGATTTTCAGTTTACAGGCAAAATGCCTATAGTAAACCTGCCAATATGCTTTATAACCTGAAAGGTTATTTAGGCGAGG
>JBHHUM010000119.1:0-5283 GCA_046861645.1 Fidelibacterota bacterium
AAGACACTGAGGGGCTGAGAAAAATATGTTATTAGAAGAAAAACTTACAAGAAGAATCATAAGATCTTGCCTGGAGGTTCACAAGGAACCTGGCCCGGGTTAGCTTAAATCTATATGAAAAAATGCATGTATCTTCAATTCAGCATAAATAGACTTGCCTTTGAAAGACAGGTTCGTCTCCCGATTCTCTATAAGGGGTATGAATTGGATGCCGGGTATCGTATTGATCTTATAGTAGAGATAAGAGTTATTTTGGGGTTGAAAACTGTTCAACAGATTTTACCAATACATGAGGCATAGTTGCTGACTTACCTAAAGCTCACAGGTATTCGTGTCGGATTGCTAATCAACTTTAATGTACCTGTTCTAAAGGATGGGATCATCTGGAGGGTGTTATAGTTAGCTTCCTCTGTACCTCAGTGACTCTGTGGTGATTATTGAAAGGAGAAAAACATGAAGTTTGATACTAAGGTTGTACGAGCGGGAATAAAGCCCGACCCGACTACCGGTGCTATTGTCCCGCCTCTTTATCAAACTGCAACTTATGTCCTGCCAGAGATAGGGAAGGACCTGGGATTTGACTATACCCGTTCATCTAATCCTACCCGGCAACTTCTGGAGGATAATCTGGCTGCCATTGAGGGGGGGGAGTACGGAGTCTGCTTTGCCAGTGGAATGGCTACAGTAGATAGTTGCTTAAAATTACTGAATGCTGGTGATCACGTGATCTGCTCTGATGATGTTTACGGTGGTGTTTCGCGGCATTTTAATAACATACTTATCCGCTATAATTTGGAGTTTACTTATGTTGACACTTCCGATCCTGAAGCAGTAAATGCTGCCATCAAATCCAACACAAAAATGTTGTGGGTGGAGACACCAACTAATCCACTCCTGAAAGTATCTGATCTGACAGTAATGGCATCGATTGCTCAGGAAAACGACTTGATCTTTGGGGTAGACTCGACTTTTGCCACGCCTGTTTTCCTGAGACCATTGGAATTTGGAGCTGATCTTGTTTTGCACAGTACGACGAAATACATTAGCGGCCATAACCAGCTTATTGGCGGGATTGTTATTACCAACAGGGCGGATATCTATCAGGAGATGAAGTTTGTGCAGAAAACCATTGGAGCTGTACCCAGTCCTTTCGACTGCTGGTTGACCCTTTTGGGTGTGAAAACACTGCATCTGCGGATGGCTCGACATGCCAGGAATGGACAAATAGTAGCCGAATTCCTTGAGGGACACTCCAAAGTGGATCATGTGACCTATCCTGGGCTTCCTTCCCATCCTCAGTATGAGATTGCTCGGGCACAAATGTACGGCTTCAGTGGGATGATTTCCTTTGAACTGACCGGTGGAATTCCTGCTGGAAAGGCAGTAATGAACAATGTAAAGCTCTGTTCCTTGGCTGAGAGCTTGGGTTCAGTCGAGACAATGATTACTCATCCAGCGACTATGACCCACGTGGATGTTCCGGTTGAGGAACGCCATGCCCGGGGTCTGACTGATGGGTTAGTGCGTATTTCAGTAGGTATCGAAGATCCGGATGATATTGTGGCTGATCTGGAGCAGGCCCTGGAGTACGCTTGATTATGGAGGCGTTTAATAGTAGAATCAAATAATAATCTTTATTTTGAACAGGAAATCATAAATTTACTCAAGGAAATCGATTGAGACTGTACTTAAAATTCAACGTACTAATAGTTGTTTTACTATCAATAACACCCGGACTTTCCCAACGGTTGTTCATAGAGCCTGATTTTGGTATTTACAAGCCATCTGAATTATCACGCTTGGACAGTTTAAGTATTAACTATGGAGATACCTCTTACCTACAGTCAAAACAAGATTTTATTTTTGACTATTCACCACGCTACGGTTTCAATATTGGTATAATTTCTCTTGGCGATTATCAAATTTATATCGGTTATAAAATATGGTCAAATACCATGTTGAATACAAAATTTAATTCATTCGTTTATGGCATCAAGGGAGATTCCTTTTTAATTCAAAGCAACTTGGGAATAAGACTTGGACTGGAATTTTCATCTGGGAAAATGTTAAGTGAATTAAATACATACGATCCCTCCTGGGAATATAATTTTAGTGGAACTGGTGTATCTATTGAAACAGGATTAGTGTACAGGTTACATGATAGAATAAGAGTTTTTGCGGGGCTCAATTATTTATCCAGCAATATTGTTTTGGATAGAATAGAAGTGGGTAGTGATATCTTTACACGCAGTGATGTAGGCTTGAGTAAGAGTAAAGCTGATGTAGATATGAGCGGTATCTATTATAAGGTGGGTCTATCTTTTGTATTAACCAAACCACTTCAATTTGAGAATTAGGGATAGACTTCAGGACTTTTTCTATTAGTTTTTGATATGTGTTTAGTTTAGGGGAGAGTAATATCGAACTTAAGAACTATCTTTGGAGAGAGTATAATGACTGCAAATAAAAGTAAAAGTATAGATACTAAATTAATTCATACCGGCGAGCCGAAACCACGCATTGGTGGAGCAGTAAGCATTCCTATCTTCCAGACAGCCATGTACGAAACTGCTGGAGAAAGTAGTTATCACGATATTAAATATATTCGGTTGAACAATACACCTAATCACCTGGCTCTACATAAGAAATTAGCGGCTCTAGAAAATGGTGAGGCTGCTCTGGTAACCTCAAGCGGTATGGCAGCCATTACGACCTCATTGATGACTTTTCTTTCCGCTGGTGATCATCTACTGATACAGGATACCCTTTATGGTGGGACTCATACTTTTGTGAATCACGATATTGAGAATTGGGGTGTGGCCTATGATTTCATTGATGGTCATAATCCAGATTCGTGGTCGGCTAAATTGCGGCCACAAACGAAAGTTATTTACGTGGAGACCATGACCAATCCTCTGCTTCAGGTCGCAGATCTGAAAGCGGTTGTGACTTTTGCCCAAGAACATGAACTTATTTCCATTATCGATAATACTTTTGCTTCACCCATCAATTTTCGACCGCTGGAATGGGGTTTCAACCTCTCGTGTCATAGTTGTACCAAGTATCTCAATGGTCATTCGGATATTGTTGCTGGCGCAGTTATGGGTCAAACAGACCTCATCGAGCGAATTACTCATAAGCTGAATCACCTCGGTGGTACCTTAGATCCCCACGCTTGCTTCCTCCTCCACCGGGGAGTGAAAACACTGGCTCTCCGCATGGCTCGACATAATGATAGCGCCATGAAAATAGCCCGATTCCTCCAGAATCATACGGCGGTGAAAAATGTAAACTATCCGGGCTTATCAGAGCATCCTGATCACAGACGTGCCAAAGAACTCTTTGACGGTTTTAGTGGTATGCTCAGTTTTGAGCTTGCTGGAGGACTGGATGAGGCGCAAAAGTTTATTGAGACAGTACAACTGCCAGTTGTAGCCCCCAGTCTAGGTGGTATCGAGACTTTGGTCACTCGTCCAGCAACGACCTCCCATGCTGGTATGTCACCGGAAGAGCGGCAAACCGTGGGGATTACTGACAGTCTGGTGCGAGTCTCCGTGGGGATCGAAAACGTTGACGACCTTGTCGCTGACTTTGATCAGGCACTTAGTTAGGAAAAGATAAACTTACCTTCATTTATCTTATGAAATTCTAATCAATCGGCATTTCCCCAGTCGGTCTTCTACAGAGTAAAGTACCGGGGGGATTTGCATGAATAAAGTTGATGTCTTTAAACTCTGGTACTTACCAATTACACATCACTATCGAGAGACCAATCCACGTCCATGTGGGTGCCCTGGGAGAAGTGAAGTTTACACCAGGAAATTACATCTACACTGGTCGTGCGAAACGAGGCCTCCAATCTCGGCTTGAACGTCATCAGAAAAAAGTCAAGCCTCTACATTGGCATATTGATTATCTATTACAACATCCTGCTACTAAACTTTCGCAAACAGAAATTATTTCATTTAACCCCGAGGTAGAATGTATGGTGAATCAGCGGCTACTCAAGAAGGAGGGGATAACGATAGCGGTGCCTGGATTCGGAGCCAGCGATTGTAAAGCAGGGTGTGGGGGGCATTTGGTGAGGAGATGTAAGTAGTGCTAAATTATTTAGAATTTGATTATCTCTGAGAAATGACTCCAACCACAAACTTGCCCAATACTTCTTTTCTGATTTTCACCCCCCCCATAAACCAGATACGAATTCTCTGGACTAGATCCAGTAAGTTTTTGCCAATATTCTAATCCTTCTAAAAAATTAGTTTTGATTGTTTTACCCGATTTGATTTCAATAGTTATTAGCTTTCCGCCGTATTCAATGACACAATCTATTTCATGACCTGTTCTATCTCGCCAAAAATAGGTGGATACATTAAGTCCTCTATTCAAAAAGTACTTCTTTAGTTCTGATATAATTAGCCCCTCAAACAATTCTCCCCTTAAAAAATGGGAAAATAGTTGATCTTCAGAACGGATACCTAATAAATAAGAAGCCAAACCAGGGTCGTAAAAATAGAGTTTCGGTGTTTTTATGATGCGCTTATTAAAATTTTGATAATATGGAGGTAATAGAAAAATGATAAAACTTGCTTCTAATACACTAATCCACCTTTTAATTGTCTTATAAGATACTCCAAGCATATTGCTAATAGTTGTCAGATTAAGTAATTGACCAATTCTGCCTGCGCAGATTTTTAAAAAAGCCTGAAACTGTGATAAATCGCCGATATTAATGATCTGCCTGACATCTCTCTCAATATACGATTGTACGTAAGAACTGAGCCATTTTCCGGGATCCAGGTTTTCATCATAAATCCGTGGGTAAAACCCTTTATGAATGTAGGTATCATAGATTGTCTCTTGATAAGGAGTTTGGTTTAATTCAGAAATTGAAAATGGAAGAAGAGTTTGCAATGAGATTCTACCCGCCAGAGATTGGCTGATTTTTTCCAGCAATAAGAAATTTTGCGAACCAGTGAGGATATATTGACCAGCTCCCTTTTTATCGTCAACGTGTGTTTGCAAATACGAAAATATTTCAGGGACATTTTGCACTTCATCGAAAATAGCACCATTGTTATACTCCGACAAAAGCCCTCGAGGGTCTTCACGAGCGAACATTTGGGTGTCATGATTTTCAAAGTTTGAATACGCGTAATCTCGAAAGACTTCCTTTACTAAGGTGGTTTTACCGGATTGTCGTGGCCCTGTTACAGATACAATTGGCATTGTTCTGGCTGCCTGTAATAGTTCCTTATGCAATTCTCTTGAAAGCATGGCTAA